>JAYUTP010000061.1:0-4073 GCA_043755075.1 Tenderia sp. (SeqCode) | reverse complement strand
GGCATCGTTGCTGGTCGCACCGCCATCTCAACAGTAGAGTCTGCCGGCAGCGGCCTCTTCTATCGCGGCTACTCCATCAATGATCTGGCGGAGCACGCCAGCTTTGAAGAGGTAGCCCATCTTCTAATCCACGGCGCACTGCCCGACAGCAGTAAACTGAAACATTACAAACAAAAGTTGCAGTCGCTGCGCGAACTGCCCACCGCGCTCAAACTTGTATTGGAGGAGATCCCCGCCACCGCCCACCCCATGGATGTATTACGCACCGGCTGCTCCATGCTCGGCACACTGGAACCCGAGACCAAAGAGAACCCTGCCGAGCAAATTGCCGACCGTCTCATCGCCTGTTTCGGTTCGATGCTGCTCTACTGGTATCACTTTCATAAAAGCGGCGCACGCATCGACGTGGTGAGTGATGAAGAGACCATCGCCGGCCACTTTCTCCACCTGCTGCACGACAAACGCCCCCATGGCGAGGAACAACGTGCGGTTGATGTTTCACTGATCCTCTATGCCGAACATGAGTTCAACGCCTCCACCTTTACCGCACGGATCACCACCTCGACGCTCAGCGACTTCTACTCTGCAATAGGCAGCGCCATCGGCACACTGCGTGGCCCACTGCATGGTGGCGCTAACGAGGCGGCGATGGAGCTGCTCAGCCGTTTTAAAGATGCCGATGCCGCCGAGCAGGGAATTCTCAAAATGTTGGAGCAACATCAATTGGTGATGGGCTTTGGCCACCGCGTCTACAAACAGGGCGATCCCCGCTCCCCCATCATCAAACGCTGGTCAAAAAAGCTTGCCGATCATCACAACGGGGCAATTCTTTTTGAAATATCCGAACGGATTGCAGCAGTGGTGATGCGCGAAAAAAAAATGTACCCCAATCTCGATTTCTACAGCGCCTCCGCCTATCACTACTGCGGCATACCGACATCACTCTTCACCCCAATTTTTGTCATCGCCCGCACCAGCGGCTGGGCCGCGCACATCATCGAACAGCGCCATGACAACCGTCTGATCCGACCTGCGGCAGAGTACATCGGCCCCGCACCACGCCCCTTCCCAAGAGATTAAGGCAGAGAGTGAATGATCAACATCAACCATAATGTGCGCCCCCCTTTCGACACCCTGCTGGAGGAGATTGCCGACTACGCCCACCACTACAACAACAGCAGCGCCGAAGCACTAGAGACCGCCCGTTACTCACTCATGGACGCACTCGGCTGCGCCATGCTGGCGCTGCATGAGCCGGAGTGCCAGCGCCACCTCGGCCCCAGCGTGCCCGGTGCCGTGTTGGCCAACGGCGCGCGTATTCCCGGCACCACCCATGAACTCGACCCAATACGTGCCGCGCACAACATCGGCAGCATGATCCGCTGGCTCGACTACAACGACACTTGGCTCGCCGCCGAATGGGGCCACCCGTCGGACAACCTCGGTGCCATCCTCGCCTGCGCCGATTACGTCAGCCGCCAGAACGCGCACCACGGCACGCCACCACTGACCATGAATGACGTGCTCAACTCCATGATCAAGGCCTATGAAATTCAGGGCGTATTGGCGCTCAGCAACAGCTTCAACCGTGTTGGTATCGACCACGTCATTCTGGTGAAGATCGCCTCCACTGCTGTCGCCACCGCGTTACTCGGCGGTGATAAACAGCAGATCATTAATGCCCTCTCCAACGCCTGGCTCGACGGCGGCACACTGCGCAGCTATCGCCACGCCCCCAACACCGGCTGGCGCAAATCGTGGGCCGCAGGTGACGCCACCGCCCGCGCCGTGCAACATGCACTGCTCGCCATCAAGGGCGAGATGGGTTATCCCAGCGCCATCACCGCACCGCGTTGGGGATTTCAGGATGTGCTGTTCGAAGGCAAACCCATCGCACTGTCACAACCACTCGGCTGTTACGTGATGGAGAATATCCTCTTCAAGGTAAGCTACCCGGTAGAGTTCCACGCCCAGACCGCCGTCGAGTGCGCCATCCAGCTACACGACAAAATCAAATCACGCTTCGCCGCCATCGACCGCATCGAACTGGTCACGCAAGAGGCCGCCATGCGCATCATCAACAAGACCGGCCCGCTGCATAACCATGCCGACCGCGACCACTCACTGCAATACGCCGTCGCCATCGGCCTGCTGTTTGGCGATCTACAAAGCCATCACTACAGCGATGAGGTCGCCGCCGATCCACGCATCGACCACCTGCGCAGTAAAATGATCGTGAGTGAAAGCACGAACTACAGCCGCGACTATCTCGATCCACAAAAACGTTCCATCGCCAACAGCATCACTATTCATTTCAAAGATGGCACAGTGGAACAGGCCGAAGTCGAATATCCCCTCGGCCACCGTCGTCGCCGCCAGCTGGCAAAACCACTGCTGATGAAAAAGTTTGAACACAATCTCGACACCCACTTTCGCGGATCACGCATCGAACCCATCCTCAAAATAATGCAATCACCATCGCAGCTCGCTACACTGCCTGTCGATCAGTTCATGGCGCTGTGGGTATCAATGTAGATTTTTTCAGCAACACAATTAATTTTTTAAAAGGTGTAATACACCATGACCCAACGTGAGTACTTCCAACACCACATGCTCGGCGACGTCTGCTTCGGCTGCGGCAACGCCAACCCCGCCGGACTTCACATCCACAGCTACTGGGAAGATGACAAAGGCATCTGCCGCTGGCAGCCAGAGCAGATTCACGAAGGGTGGCCCGGCGTCACCTGCGGCGGCATCATCGCCACCCTCATCGACTGCCACTGCATGGCCACCGCCATGGCCACAGCGATTCACAACGAAGGGCGCGCACTCAGCAGCGAACCGCACTACCGCTTCGCCACCGGCAGCATGAACATCCGCTACCTAAAACCCAGCGACAGCAATCACGAAATAGAACTGCGCGCCCACGTCACCGAAATCAAAAACGAGAAAAAATACACCCTCAGCTGCGATGTTTATGTAGCGGGTGAAAAAACCGCCGAAGCCAGAGTTGTTGCCTTTCTCGTCTGGCGTAGCGATAAAAACGACGGGGCAGACTCTAAATTCAAAGCCTGATTTAGAACAACTCCAACAGCCATTCACCGAATCGTAGGGTGCGCTATGCGCACGCGATTCCCCACTGCATAATTGTGATATTAATTGCAGACTATTCCAGCTATCATTTGCGTAACATCACCCCGCGTGCGCACAGCGCACCCTACTTGGCTTTGTATACGTTATTAATTTGCGATGAGAACACACGGAATATTATCAAGGTGGAATGACGAGCGGGGATTTGGTTTTATCACATTGCCACACAGTGGCGAAGAGATATTCGTTCATATTTATTCTTTTCCAAAAAACGGTCTCCGCCCCCGCATCGGGGAGTTGATCTCGTTTGAGATTAAGATCACCCCGGATGGAAAGAAATCTGCGTTAGATGTATCCAGACCTGGTGGACTCAACGCCTCAGGGACTAAAATCCGCATCTCAGTCAGCAGAAAAATAAAGCTGGTCTCATTAATTTTTACCATCATTATCATCGGCACAGTCATCGCCTACGGCGTTAATTCATATAACTCTCGCCACAACCACATCACTGATACTTCAACCTCCCCACCCATCATTCAAAACCAACCGGCAGCGGTCGTTGAAAATAAATTCAAGTGCGATGGCCGCACACATTGCTCCCAGATGACCTCCTGTGAAGAGGCTGAGTATTTCCTACAACACTGCACGAATACTGTAATGGATGGCGATCACGATGGTGAACCATGTGAGCAACAATGGTGTAATTAACCAGCTCGCTACAATTTTTATACTCAATTTTTCTCCAACCACCCAATCTCCCGTGCGGTCATCGAACCAATCAATGCCTGCTCCAAACTCTTGGGCATCTCTGCCTCTGTTTCTGAGATGGCGATTCTGCCGCCCATGATTTCGGCCCGCTGCTGCGGTAGGCGTGGTTGCTGTTGTGGATCGCCATAACCATCGGGGTAGATGGGCTGGCCATTGCTGAGGTCATATTTGTCGGTGGCGCCGAGGGTGTGCAGCATCTCGTGGGCAATAACAAC
>JAYUTP010000060.1:0-20094 GCA_043755075.1 Tenderia sp. (SeqCode) | reverse complement strand
ATGGCGACTGGGTGGTGAACCAGTGGCTGAAGAAGGCGGTACTGCTCTCCTTCCGTATTCAGGACAATTACTTCATGAAGGGTGGCTTCACCAACTATTTCGACAAGGTGGATTCCAAGTACGCCGACTACAACTCACGCGAGTTCCGTGAAGCAGGCGTACGTGTCGTGCCACCGGCGACTGTCCGCAAGGGGGCCCACGTTGCCTCTGGCGTAGTATTGATGCCGTCATACGTCAATATCGGCGCTTATGTCGATAGCGGCACCATGGTCGACACCTGGGCCACGGTTGGCTCCTGCGCCCAGATCGGCAAGAACGTGCATCTTTCAGGCGGCGTTGGCATCGGCGGCGTGCTGGAGCCTCTGCAAGCCAACCCGACCATCATCGAAGACAACTGTTTCATCGGTGCCCGTTCTGAAGTGGTGGAAGGCGTGATCGTTGAAGAAGGTTCTGTCATCTCCATGGGCGTCTACATCGGTCAGAGCACGCGCATCTTCAACCGCATGACCGGCGAGATCAGTTACGGCCGCATCCCGGCGGGTTCGGTGGTTGTCTCCGGCAACCTGCCATCAAAAGATGGCACCTATAGCCTCTACTGCGCCGTGATTGTTAAGCAGGTAGATGCCAAGACCCGTAGCAAGGTGGGTATCAACGAACTGCTGCGTGACATCTAGCATTTAAACCCAGGGGAGAGTTGCGATTCTCCCCTGGGCATTTCCATCGCGAAAAGTTAAGACAAATGACAACCATATACGGCATCAAAAACTGCGACACCATGAAGAAGGCGATGAAATGGCTGGATGATCATGGCATTGTCTATCAGTTCCATGACTTCAAAAAAGCAGGGCTGAGCGAAACACAAATCAAGGAATGGGTAGCTCAAGTCGGCTGGGAGCGTCTGGTGAACAGCCGTGGCACCAGTTGGCGCAACTTGCCCGAATCTGAACGTGAAAACATTAACGAGGCCACAGCCATCTCCTTGATGCTGGCTAATCTAAGTCTAATCAAACGCCCAGTAGTAGAACAGAACAACACATTACACATTGGCTTCAATGTGGCCGAGTACCAAGCGCTCTTCAAATAAATTCCCCTCGCACCATTTCATTGGCGTTTTCGACAGAACCCTGACAGCACTTCGTTGTCAAAAATTTAACGTTCCTGCAATGCAGTTGCAGCAGCGGCCGCTGGACGGCAATAAAATCACTGTAATTCCACAACAGATGTCCATTAGCAACCAGAAGGATGACTGGCCTATTTATTGCTCGATTTTTGATTAAAGGAATCTGCCATAGCGACAGCTATATTAGATAGGGACTTTAAGAACGCAGCGAGGTGAGCACCATGAGCATTTTCAAAAGTTTTCAGGCTCGGTACGAGGAGTCCAAGGATGAAGAGCTGACGATTCATGAATATCTGGATCTCTGTAAAAAAGATCCCGCCACTTACGCCTCTGCTGCTGAACGTATGTTGCTGGCGATTGGCGAACCTGAGCTACTGGATACCCGTAAAGATCAGCGCAAAAGCCGCATCTTCTCCAATAAGATGATCAAGATCTATCCAGCCTTTAAAGAATTTTATGGCATGGAGGAGACCATTGAACAGATCGTCTCCTTCTTTAAACATGCGGCCCAGGGATTGGAGGAGAAGAAACAGATCCTCTATCTGCTCGGCCCTGTCGGTGGTGGTAAATCGTCCCTGGCCGAAAAACTCAAGTCGATGATGGAGAAGGTTCCCTTCTACGCCATCAAAGGCTCCCCCGTTAACGAATCACCGCTCGGTCTCTTCTCCCGCGCTGAGGATGGCCAACTGTTGCTGGAAGAGTACGGCATTGCATCACGCTACCTGCCGGGACTAATGTCACCATGGGCCATCAAACGCCTACATGAATTCAACGGCGACATTACCCAGTTTAAAGTAGTGCGTGTGCGCCCCTCCGTGCTCCAACAAAAGGCCATCGCCAAGACCGAGCCAGGGGATGAAAATAACCAGGATATCTCAGCGCTAGTGGGTAAGGTTGATATCCGCAAACTAGAGCAATTCTCGCAAGATGATCCCGATGCCTACAGCTACTCCGGCGGTCTGTGCCTCGCCAACCAAGGGATGCTGGAATTCGTGGAAATGTTCAAGGCACCGATCAAGGTACTGCATCCACTGCTGACTGCTACGCAAGAAGGGAACTACAAAGGGACCGAAGGGTTTCCGGCGATTCCGTTCAACGGCGTGATTCTGGCCCACTCCAACGAATCCGAGTGGCAGACTTTCAGAAACAACAAAAATAACGAGGCGTTCCTCGATCGTATCTACATCGTCAAAGTGCCCTACTGCCTACGTGTCTCCGACGAGGTGAAGATTTACGAAAAGCTGCTGCAACACAGTTCACTGGTAAAATCCCCCTGCGCCCCCGACACCTTGCAGATGATGGCGCAGTTTGCAGTGCTGACGCGTCTGAAAGAGCCGGAAAATTCCAGCATCTTCTCCAAGATGCGCATCTACGATGGCGAGAACCTGAAGGACATCGATCCCAAGGCCAAGTCGTTGCAGGAGTACAAAGACAACGCGGGGCCTGACGAGGGAATGACGGGGCTCTCGACCCGCTTCGCCTTCAAAATCCTCTCCAAAGTATTCAACTATGACCATGAAGAGATCGCCGCCAATCCGGTGCACCTGCTTTACATCCTTGAGCAACAGGTCGAGCAAGAGCAATATTCGCCCGAGGTGAAGGATCGCTACATTTCCTATCTCAAGGGATATCTTGCACCTAAGTATGCCGAGTTCATATCCAAGGAGATTCAGACCGCCTATCTCGAATCCTACTCCGAGTTTGGTCAGAACATCTTCGACCGTTATGTCACCTACGCCGACTACTGGATTCAGGACTCTGAGTTCCGCGATCCCGATACCGGCGAGATGTTCGACCGCGCCTCACTCAATGATGAGCTCGAGAAGATCGAGAAGCCTGCGGGCATCAGCAACCCCAAGGATTTTCGCAACGAGGTGGTGAATTTCACCCTGCGCGCCCGCGCCAACAATGCTGGCAAAAATCCCAAGTGGACCAGCTACGAGAAGATGCGCGGCGTGATCGAGAAGAAGATGTTCTCCAACACCGAGGACATCCTGCCAGTCATCTCCTTCAATACTAAAGCATCGACCGATGATCACAAAAAACATGAGGAATTCGTCAACAGAATGGTCGCCAAAGGCTACACACCCAAGCAGGTGCGGTTGCTGTGTGAATGGCATCTACGGACACGCAAATCAGCGTGATGGCTAGGAGCTCTCGCGCGGCCTATTAAATGTAGGTGGGTTAGACGTATTCTTTGCGCCGTAACCCTACATCGATGGACCGGTGTCATTTGGAAGGGAAGGTGAAGTGTGACTCAGATCATTGATCGTCGGATCAACGGCAAGAACAAAAGCGCTGTCAATCGCCAGAAGTTCATTCGTCGCTATAAAACTCACCTGAAGAAGGCAGTTGAAGGTGCTATTTCCGAACGCAGCATCACCGACATGGAGCGTGGCGAGAAGGTCAACATCCCGGCCAAGGATATCTCTGAACCCACCTTCGGTATTGGCCAAGGTGGCGAACGCGAAACCATCTATCCCGGTAACGAAGAGTTCACCGCTGGTGATAGCATCCCGAGACCACAGGGTGGCGCTGGACAAGGTCAGGGCAAAGAGGCTAGCGACTCTGGTGAGGGCGAGGATGAGTTCACCTTTGTGCTCTCCCGCGAAGAGTTCATGGAGCTCTTCTTTGAAGATCTAGAACTGCCCAACATGATCAAGACTCAGCTGGCCAAGGAGGTTCAGTTCAAAAAAATTCGCGCTGGTTACACCAGCCACGGCTCTCCCTCCAACATCAATGTCATTCGCTCCATGAAAGGTGCACTGGCACGCCGCATTGCGCTGGCCGGCCCACACAAACGAGATCTGCGTGAAGTTGAGGCTGAGCTGGAACAGCTGCTTAAATCTGTTAGTGAAACGGATGAGCGTGTTATCACGCTGCGAGATGAGATCGAAGAGCTAAAGCAGCGTATCCGCCGTGTGCCCTACATCGACACCTTCGACATTCGTTACAACAACCGCATCGATCAACCGATCCCCACCACTCAGGCGGTGATGTTCTGCCTGATGGATGTCTCCGGCTCCATGGGGCAGTTCGAGAAGGATATCGCCAAGCGCTTCTTCACCCTGCTTTATCTCTTTCTAACGCGTTCCTACGAACACATCGAACTAGTCTTTATCCGTCACCACACCGTCGCTAAAGAGGTTAACGAAGAGGAGTTTTTCTACTCCCGCGAAACTGGCGGCACTGTAGTCTCAAGTGCACTCAAAATGATGGCCGACATCATTAAGAAACGCTACCCAACCAGCGAGTGGAATATCTACGCTGCCCAAGCCTCAGATGGCGATAACTGGACTGACGACTCCCCTACCTGTCGTGATTTACTGATCAACACCTTGCTGCCAGAAGTTCAGTACTACGCCTATATCGAAATTACCGAAGACAATGGGCCAATCGGTAGCCTATGGCGTGAATACATGAAGGTCTCACAGGCATCACCGCGCTTTGTAATGCAAAAGCTGGCAGAGACCGCAGAGATCTACTCCGTCTTCAGAAAACTTTTCGAGAAGCAGTGGCATGAATAACACCATAGATATCACCGCGAAGAAAAACTACCTCTCTGAGTCCTCCGAGTGGACCTTTGAGCTACTCGACATTTATCAGCGTGAGATCGCCCGTATTGCCGCTGACTTTGGGCTTGACACTTACCCGAATCAGATCGAAGTTATCTCAGCCGAACAGATGATGGATGCCTACTCAACTGTCGGGATGCCACTGGGCTATCACCACTGGTCCTTCGGCAAGCAATTCCTCAGTGTCGAGCAGCGCTACAGACGCGGCTTTATGGGACTGGCTTATGAGATTGTCATCAACTCCAACCCCTGCATCGCCTATCTGATGGAGGAGAACAGCATGACCATGCAGGCGCTGGTCATCGCGCATGCATCCTATGGCCATAACTCTTTTTTCAAAAACAACTACCTCTTCAAAACCTGGACCAATGCCGACTCGATCATCGACTACCTGCTCTTCGCCCGCAACTATGTCACTAAGTGCGAACAACGTTATGGTGAAGCCGAAGTGGAACAGTTGCTCGATTCCTGCCACGCGCTGATGAACTACGGCGTGGATCGTTACAAGCGGCCGAAACGTGTCTCACTCGATAACGAGGAGAAACGTCAGGAGGAGCGTGAAGAGTATCTGCAATCACAGGTGAACGACCTATGGCGTACCCTGCCCGTCGATCAGCAGAAATCAAAATCAGACAATGACAACCTAATCTGGCCACCAGAGCCACAGGAAAATTTGCTCTACTTCATCGAAAAAAATTCACCCAACCTCGAAAACTGGCAGCGCGAGATCGTGCGTATCGTGCGCAAGATAGCGCAGTACTTCTATCCACAACGCCAAACTCAAGTAATGAATGAAGGATGGGCTACCTTCTGGCATTACACCATTCTCAATCGTATGTACGACGAAGGACTGGTAACCGAGGGTTTCATGCTGGAGTTCCTACAATCCCACACCAACGTCATCTATCAGCCCTCGTTCAATAGCAAATACTACAGCGGCCTAAACCCCTACACCCTCGGTTTTAATATTTTTCAGGATTTAAAACGGATCTGCGAAAATCCAACCGATGAAGATAGAGAATGGTTTCCCGACATTGCGGGGGGCGACTGGCTCGTGGTGCTCGATTTCGCCATGCGAAACTTCAAAGATGAAAGTTTCATCTCTCAATATCTCTCCCCAAAAGTCATCAGAGATCTAAAGCTCTTTGCAATTTTAGATGATGATCAGCATAGCTCGCTTGAGGTTGCCGCCATCCATGATGAGCGTGGTTATAAAGAGATTCGCAGCGCCCTTTCTGAGCAATACAATCTCGGCTCGCGCGAACCCAACTTACAGGTCTACAAGGTAGATAGACGCGGCGATCGCTCCATGACGCTACGCTACGAGTCACACAAACGTCGGCCATTGAACCAGGAGACAGATGATGTACTCAAACACCTAGTGCAGCTATGGGGGTTTACAGTACGGATCGAAAGCTTGACTGAGGACGGCACTTACAAAGTAACCCATGAGAGAAAACTATCTAACTAACGCTCATTAATGTTCTCTGACCATCTCGATATAACCTCTTGCAAAACCGTTAACCTAACCGGCTTGGCAATGTAATCATCCATTCCAACAGCCAGGCACTTATCTCTATCACCCTCCATCGCATTACCTGTCATGGCAATGATAGTGGAATGCCCACCTGCTATTTCATTCCGCCTGATCTCAATAGTCGCCTGATAACCATCCATCACCGGCATCTGGCAATCCATAAATACAATATCAAACTGTTCCTGTTTCATCTTCTCAACGGCATCTCTACCATCATAAATATTAACTGCGTGATAACCGAGATTTTCCAGCATTGCGTTAATCACCCGCTGATTAGTTTCGTTATCTTCCACCACCAGAATTCTCAGTTTCTTATTGGCCGACAACTTAGCTGAATCATATTCTTTTACAGCCGTAACTAATTCCAGTGTCGGCATTACTTCTTGTTTAAGGCAGGCAAGGAGCGCGTGATAACGAACTGGCTTTATCAATTTCAATAGAGTTGAATCTGTTGTCTGAGCAAACTGACGACCTTTTTCATTCTGATTAACCATCACAATAACTCGCAATGCTTTTCCTAACAGCCATTTAATCATAGCATCGCTATCTAGGTAATAATCGATCAGATAGAGATCATAACGCGGAAATAGCGCATCACCGTCGAAAGATTGATTAGGTGCAACAACATCCAGACAATACCCCATAGATATTAGATAATCACGCAAAACAGAGGCGACAACATAATCATCCCCCACATATATTGCCGTACGATAATCATGAATTATCGGCGTAGTCAGTGAGTCCTGACCATCAACTGGCATCGATATCGGCAGCGTTACAATAAACTCACTTCCTTTCTCTGGAACTGACTTCAAAACAACGCCTCCGCCCATCAATTCAGAAAGTTGCCTGACAATAGCCAATCCCAACCCGGTTCCAGAGTAGCGTCGAGTTGATGAACCATCGGCTTGAATAAATGATTCAAAAATGCGCCCCTGTGATCCCATATCAATACCTATACCGGTATCTTCAACAGCAATAACCAAGTGACACTCACTGAATAATTCAACACTCTCATAACTTACTGAGCAGGAAACCATAATATGGCCATGGTCAGTAAACTTGACGGAATTACCAATCAAGTTTGAAATTATCTGTGTAATTCGCGTTGGATCACCAAAGATCATTTCAGGAACATTTACCGCCACGTTGCTATAAATCTGAACTCCTTTACTTTGTGCGCGTTGAGAGAAGAGTTCCACAGCATCTTCAATCACTGTTCGTGGCGACATTTCTATCCGATCAAGCTCCAGTTTACCTGCCTCAATTTTCGAAAAATCTAAAATATCGTTAATGATATTCAGTAGTTGATCGGCAGAGCGCAATGCAATCTCAGCATAACTTTTCTGCCCTTCATTCAGTTCACTTTCAGAAAGCAGCTGAAGCATGCCGAACATGCCATTCATAGGCGTTCTAATCTCATGGCTCATATTGGCCAAAAACTCACTCTTGATTCTGGCCGACTCCAGCGCCGCGTCCCTCGCCTTCTTTAGCGCCAGCTGCGCCATGACTGACTGACTGTCATTCAGGCCAACCATCAACAGCGTCCCTTCGCTCTCAGCCATAACATTCATATGCGCCATATTAAATTGATAGGGAGTCATACCATTTACCGTCATTAACTCGGCGTGAAGTTCAGATCTCCCCTCATTGCATGAAGTTGCAATGGCTTCCATTAAATTTTTCCGATCATCACCGACTACAGAGTGTGCGATATTTCGCCCCTTAAATTCGGTTGCGGAGTAACCCACGACTTGCTCGGCATGTTTATTACACCAGAGTACCTTGCCGCTATTATCCAACTCCATGATGATTCCTGGTACGCTAGAAATCATGGTTTCATGCTGTGCCAGCAGACTTTCAATTCTATTTTTCTGCTGCTGTGTTTCAGTGATGTCTCTAATGATAGCGATATATTTTTTGCTACCTTTGATATTCATCTCGCTAAATTTTATGTCAATCTCCAATGGGGCCCCATCGCCCCGCATAGAAAAATGACAACCACTGAAACAATCCTCAAAAAACGATGAAACATCCATTCTTAATGTTGAATCACTAGCAATCATTAGCCCATTAACAACGTCACAAAAACACTCGCCAGTGATATTCTCTGCTGATCTAAGCATGTAAAGCGCTACCGGATTGGCCGATTCAATTACCCCGGTACTATCAAGAACAAGTATTCCATCAACAACATTATTAAAGATAGTAACAAGACGATTCTCGCTCTCCCTGAGTTCTTGTTCAATGAGTTGGCGCTCATCAATCTCTCGCACAAGAAAATCGTGTTGTTCTTCTGCATAGGCATGTCGTTGCTCAAGGGCATCCATCATGGCATTGAAGGCTCGCGCCATGTCATGGATTTCAAGAGGCCCGTCTGGCGAAGCACGAATCCCTTCCTGCCCCTCTTCCGCACGCTTCATTAACCCCGCTAACTGATACAATGGCCGTGTTATCTGGCGGCTAACGATGACTGCAATCACCATCAACAACAGCGACAAACCAGTAAATATCAGCATACTATTTTGAAGAATCTGAGATTGGATCTTGTAGAGATTAGTCCTGTCAATCATTACGCTGACATAACCTAGTAGCTCTGGCGCGTTTATATAGAGCTGGTCAAAACTAATATCACTCTCCGTAGCATTCAAATCAACGTCATAAACTGCCGCAGTAAACTCCCAAACCTCATCACTTACGTACGTTATAACCGGATTAAAGGGGACGGAACCCACCGGTGGTTTAGTTAAATTTTTGAGTGCCATATCTCCAGCACTGATCACTAGCTCCCCATCTTTATCGAAGATGACAATCGCACGAACACTGGAGTATCCCAACGTAGCGTCAACATCTTCACGGGCATTTGTACCAACTGCTGACAACAACGGCAAAATGCTCTGATGCGCCAGCGTTGCAGTAATCTGTCGTCCTTGATCAAGAACAATATCGGAAAGTTTTTTATTGATAAAAAATGCGGTCGTAATACTTCCTATCACTGCCAGAGCCAAAATCCCGAATGAGATTAAGGCGACAATCTGCCAGCTGAAGCTAATCCGGCCAATGGCGCATCGGTCATTACGCATTAAAGCGGGGATACCTATTATCTTTTTGATAGAAGAAATGGGTAATAGCCAAGCTTATATCAACAGCAACATCAGGCAGCTTCATCAGTGGCTATTTATTAGGGAACTTGGCAATAATTTCGATCACTGCCCCATCGCCACGCTTCATTTTTATTGGCAACCAGGTTCCAATCTGCATCGCCTTAACGCTCTCCATCACCTGTTCCACCTCTAGGGTTGGCCTACCAGCCATCTCAATGATGAGATCATTCTCTTGCAAACCACTTATCTCTGCCAGACTACCAGCGACAACCTTCTTGATTAGCACGCCTCCTTCACCCTTTTCAAGATAGATGCCTAAGCGCGGCTTATCCTGCTGCTCTTTTTCAGAGGAGCGTGAGACTCGTAGCCCAATCACAGCATCGGCAAACTGTTTATCGATGTAGCTACATTCAAAATCGCTATCCCAGGGAATCAACACCACAGGTTTTGGAATTTCCAGCGCCTGCAACTGCTCGGGCACACCAAAGTGATACATCATGTGGCCGCTCCCCATTACCGCCACCATCATGCCATCTTGGTGCGTCTTAAGCCCATTGGCGATTCCCTCTGCCATGGCTCGATCCCACACCGACTGGCTTTCAACAAAGCGGTTGAAACTTGGATCCGCCAATACTTTTGCAACCTGCTCCTCCACCTTTTTATCTTTGCCGTGTTTATCCCCGTGGCTCATGAAAACAGTGGCCAGCATCTCCTTGTAACCCTGGCTGGCAGGTGCTGGTTTTAAAACCCCTTCACGCTCCGCCTCTGGCACTTTATCCCAACCATTAGCCCCGACCTTGCGAATCAGCGATCGATCGACATTCAACGCATACATTGGAATGTGGTTCATACGGGCATAATGGAACATCGGTAAATAAAGAGAGGGATCAAAGCTCCAGTACTCAGCCCATTTGGCCTGTTTCAAAAACTCCTCCTCCGTCAACTCTCCCGCCACCCAGCGATCCAGAACCGGTTGGGTCTGGCGAGGGAACATTTCAAATCCAAGGCCCATATTGGGATTCAATTGATGAAAACCGATGATCGTCTGTAGCTGCCAACGATGATGCTCACTGTTGTCGTGATGCTCACCCAATAACACAACCTTCTTGTGACGAAGCTGATCTATTAATGCCACATTTGTCGTCCAACTGGACGATGCGGGCAGAAGCACCTTCCCCACCGGAACACAATCTGTCTCCGCAGCCTCGTTTGCTGCATGCGCCAACGAAAAACCGACCATAGCCATACACAGAAAAATTGTTTTATAAGGGAAGCTCATCAAAATTCATCCTTAAATTAACTATTATTATCGTGATCCAGCTGTCGCGATTGCCGAATGACTTGGTAGCCAACGTCTAATATAAAGTATCGTGCCTCATGATCCAAAAGATAACCCATACATTCAGAGGCGAGTAAATAGCATCGCATAAAACTTACTCACATTTTCCAGCGTTTTACATAAGGGAATTCTTCGCCTGATTAGCAACGCCAAAACAGCGTAAGTTTAAAAAAATAAACAATATATTTCAATAAGTTATATTTCGATCAAAAAGTGACCAATTTATTACAAAGCCTGTTTCGACTGTAGTTCCACGCTCATTTTTAATATTCTTCCACATAGTTATCCACAGCTTTTGTGGATAATACTTTCATCCCCCAAGAATCAATAGGTTAATACTGTATTTTGCATCAATCCAAAACTCCACGCCCCCTCAGAGCCACTGTTATAGAGCAGCTATTGACACCGAGCCAGAACAATGACCTTTATTTGTTAATGCATTGCTCAGAGCCTGTGAAAAAGTACACTGAGCTAGATTCAAATGCGAAACGCCTTGCCTGTTACGATCAAACCACAACACCTGCCGTGACACCAACACCCGCATCTAACGAAAGAGAGTCGTATCTCAGCAAACTCTGGGAGCTGGATGAAAGCTCCAAAAAAGGAACCGTCCGGTTTCGGGAATACTAATCAGTCTATGTTTTGCCGCTTCGCTATAGCAACAACCCCAATCAATCGCCGACCTCTCCCACGCTGGATCGTCCCGCATTATCACCCTTGGTGGAAAATGGCACCGAGTTGAAATACCACGTGAGCTTTAACACCAAACTATGGGAAAAGATTGGACGCCATAACCAACATCACCACACCCACTGAAATCCGGTACAATTCCCCACCGTTTTTAGCTGTAGCAATATCTACAGAGGATTCATCATGTTATTTTCGTCTTTAGATCTAGCCCCCGAGATTCAGCGCGCCATCGATGCCTGTGGTTATAGCCAAATGACTCCAATTCAGGAGCAGGCGATCATCCCCGCACGACGCGGCAAGGATCTGTTGGCCAATGCCCAGACAGGCACCGGCAAAACCGCCGCCTTCGCCTTGCCAATTCTGCAACAGATGATGGATCGCCCGAAGCCGACATCCCCGGGCAATGTACGCACGCTGATTTTAACGCCGACCCGAGAACTTGCCGCTCAGCTGGCAGAAACCATCAAACGTTATGCCCAATTTTTACCCCTCACCGTCACCGTACTTTACGGTGGCGTAAAGATGAGCGCCCAAGAGAATAAACTCAAAGCCGGCGTTGACATCATCGTAGCCACTCCCGGCCGCTTAATGGAGCACATGGTGCAGGGCACCGTAAATCTCTCGCAAGTAGAGTTTGTAGTTCTGGATGAAGCCGACCGAATGCTGGATATGGGGTTTATCGCCGATGTTCAATCGCTGCTACAGAAGACTAACAAACAGCATCAGACCCTACTCTTCTCCGCCACTATTTCGCAAGCCGTCAGAGAGCTGGCCAATAAGCTACTGAGCCGATATGAAACGATTAGCGTTGCCAAACAGAATGCCATCGCCGACACCATCGAGCATGTGGTCTATCCAGTAGCGGAATCACGCAAGGCAGAGCTGCTGATTGAGCTGATTGAGAAACACAACTGGTTCAAAGTACTGGTCTTCACCAGCACCAAGGCCCAGGCCGACGAACTGATGACCAAGTTGAAGCAAACCACGATCAAAGCTGTCGTCTGCCACAGCGAAAAAACCCAAGGCGCACGCCGCCGCGCCGTTGCTGAATTTACAGAAGATAAAGTCCAGGTACTCATCGCCACCGAAGTGGCTGCCCGCGGTCTGGACATTCAAGGGCTAGAACATGTCGTCAACTACAACCTGCCCTACCTGGCGGAAGATTATGTACACCGCGTCGGTCGCACTGGCCGCGCTGGCGCAACAGGTCAGGCCATCTCGCTGGTCAGCCGTGAAGAAGAAGTTGCACTCGCCAATATCGAACATCTAATTGGCAACAAAGTTAAACGCATCAAAATGCCTGGCTACGAAGTGGGCAGTCGCGATACGATAATCAAAAATATCGAGCAGCGTCGCCGCCCACAGCGCAGCAACAAGGCCACACAGACCCGTATCGACACAAAAAAAGATGGCAAAAGCAACGGCAGCGCCAAGAACCGCGTTGTTAAAAAGAAGACCCGCAAATAATTGACTACCAGGTACGCGTTCATGAAAGAGAATAGTCTCCAGTATCCCCTTTAAATCACAAACAACAAACCGGTGCGTGAAGTGAGAATGTCCGTTCTTGCATGCACGGAATGTGCTTCAGAACCAACCTCAGGAGCACTAGCATTACGCATCCAGCAATCGCTGAAGTCACAAAGTGGAGCAGCGGCCAGAAGAGCCGCACCAATTGTGCACATCATGAGCGCACCACTTCTGATCTTTCCTATGTTTTTTATATATAAAACAAAAGAATAAAGCGATGGCATGGTTGCTGCAAAGCCATTCTCATTCATTTGTAATGAGGTCAATCAAGGTAGCCACCATGTCCAGCAGCAAACTCAATATCTTTGCCTTAGGCCAGACCAACATCCGCATTTTGCACTACACTTGGTTTGCGTTTTTCATGACCTTTGTAGTGTGGCTCGGCCTGGGCCCAATGATGCCATTCATCCAGGAGGCATTGCAGCTCACCGATCAACAAGCCAAGGTGCTGCTGATACTGAACGTGGCGATGACCATCCCGGCGCGTATCGTAGTGGGCATGCTGGTGGACAAGTTCGGCCCGCGCATCATGTACACAGCGGTGCTGGTGCTGGGCGGTTTGATCAGCATCGCCTTTGCCTGGGCACAGAGTTATGAACAGATGGCACTGCTGCGTTTTCTCTCCGGCTTTATCGGTGCCGGTTTTGTAGTCGGTATTCGCATGATTGGCGAATGGTTTCCGGCCAAGCAGACCGGCCTGGCGCAAGGGATCTACGGCGGCTGGGGCAACTTTGGCTCCTCTGCAGCGGCGGTAACACTGCCAGTGATCGCCGCCAACATTGGTGATGACAGCGGCTGGCGCATTGCGCTGACGCTTGCCAGCGTACTGGCCATCGCCTATGGCCTCTTCTACTACACCCGCGTGACTAATACACCGAAGGGTTCGACCTACTTTAAACCCAAAAAAATGGGGGCAATGGAGGTGACCAGCGCCTCTGATCTTGTCATCTACCTGTTGATGAACATTCCGCTGTTTCTGGCGCTGGCGCTGCTGACCTGGAAGCTCGCCCCCGCACAACTGGGATTGATTGGTAATGGTACTGCGATTGTCATCTACCTAGTGCTGACTGCACTCTATCTGTTACAGGCGTGGAAGATCTGGCAGGTCAACAGCCACGTGCTGGGCAAGCCCGTGCCGGAGCTGCAACGTTACAAATTCAAGCAGGTAGCGATACTCGACTGGGCCTATTTTGTCACCTTTGGCACTGAGTTGGCCGTGGTCTCGATGCTGGCGATGTTTTATGTCAACTGGTTTGATCTACCCAAAGTAACCGCCGCACTGCTGGCGGGTATCTACCCCTTCCTTAACCTGATAGCGCGTCCCGGTGGCGGCTGGGTGAGCGACCTCATCGGCCGCCGCCGCACCCTGATCATCGTCTTCGCCGGTATCACCACCAGCTTTCTGCTACTGGGCATGATGAGCAAAGAGTGGTCAGTCTGGATGGTGGTAATGCTCACCATCGTTGCTGGCATCTTCGCCAAGATGGGCTCTGGTGCTGTCTACGCCATGGTGCCACTGGTACAGCGACGCATGACCGGCCAGATCGCCGGCATGGTGGGTGCCTTTGGCAATGTCGGCGGCGTAGTCTTTCTCACCGTCAACTCACTGGTCGATTACAATCAGTTCTTTCTGGTGATCGGCATCGCCGCAGCGCTAGTGTTCATGTTGATTGCACTCTACCTCGAAGAGCCGAAAGGGCAAATGGCTGAGACCCTGCCAGATGGCACCGTGCAGATGATCGATGTGAAATAAATATCCCGTTTAGCGCGCGGCAATCAATGTAGGGTGGGTTAGACGTTTTTTGTCATAACCCACCAGCTGTGCCGATAGGCACTCATTAAAAACACATTGTGTGCCTATCGGCACAACTGATGGGCACAAACAACGTGCTCAGAGCCTGCCCCACGTAGTGCTTTGGGCGGCCTACATTGATAAGCCAGTGGAATAAAATCACCAGATGATCTCAACCCTCACCATCAACGCCGCGCAATACAGCGAAAAAGGGATCAAGCCGTTTAACGAGGATGCCTGTGGTATTCGTCTGCCCGCAGACTCACTGCTGACCACCAAGGGTATTGCTGTGGCAATTGCCGATGGTGTTAGCAGCTCTGAGGCAGGACGCGAAGCAGCAGAAGCGTGCATCAAGGGGTTTCTCAGCGACTACTACAGCACGCCAGAATCGTGGACGGCCAAAACATCAGGCCAAAAAGTGTTGGGGGCGCTCAACCGTTGGCTCTATGGCCGCGGGCAAAGCAGCCTAGGTTCTGCTCAAGGGATGCTCACTACCTTCAGCGCCATCATCATCAAGTCCACCACCGCCCATCTTTTTCATGTCGGTGACAGCCGCATCTGGCGTTTGCGTGATGGAGAGCTGCACTGCCTAACCCGTGATCATCAAACCTGGGGCGGTAGCGAAAAACGCTTTCTCAACCGTGCCATGGGAGCTGATATCTCGGTGGAGATCGACTATCGTAACCTGCCAGTAGAGATCGGCGACATCTACCTGCTCACTACCGATGGCGTACACGAATACATTAATGACAAAACGTTGTTGGAGCTGTGCCAGAACCACGCGACACAACCGGAGCGCGGCGTCCGCGCCATCATCACCCGCGCCTTGGAGAATGGCAGCCGCGACAATGTCACTTGCCAATTTTTTGTAGTCACGGCACTGCCCGATCAGAACGAAGCAGAGTTCTACCAACATCTCACCGAACTGCCCTTCCCTCCACCACTCGAAAGCGGCCAGATCATCGACGGTTATAAAATACTCCGTGAACTGCATGCCACCAACCGAACCCAGCTTTATCTGGCGCTTGATACCGAAAGAAATGAAAAGGTGGTGCTGAAAACACCATCAGTTAACTTCGAAGATGACGCCAGCTACATCGACGGTTTTCTGCATGAGGAGTGGGCAGGTAAACGTATTCACAATCCCCATGTACTCAAGGTGATCGAACCGCAACGGCGACGCCGTTTTCTCTACTATGTAACTGAATATATCGAAGGTCAGACGCTAGAACAGTGGATCAACGACAATCCGCAGGCCGACATCAACAGCGTGCGGCCACTGCTTGAACAGATCGTCACCGGGGTACGTGCCTTTCACCGACAAGAGATGATTCACCAAGATCTCAAGCCCAGCAACATCATGATAGACACCCACAGCATCGTGAAGATCATCGATTTTGGCTCCACCAAAATTGCAGGTATTCAGGAGATCAACACCCCAATACAACACGGCGAACTGCTCGGCACTCATGACTACGCTGCCCCCGAATATTTTCAGGGCTACCCCGGTACTGCCCACTCCGATCTCTACTCCATCGGCGTTATCGCCTACGAAATGCTCACCAGTAAACTCCCCTATGGCGGGCCACTCAGTACCCGTTCGCTACGGCGCGTCAGTTATAACTCCGCACGCCATATCAATCCAGACCTGCCCGCCTGGATCGACGGCGCACTTGAAAAATCAGTCCAGATCAATCCGGCACAACGTTACGAAGTAATGTCCGAATTCATCACCGATCTTGCCACCCCCAACCCCGCACTCATCAAAGAAGGACAGCCACTATTACAACGCGATCCTGTCTCCTTTTGGCGCGGCTTAGCCATCATATTTATCATCATCAATCTGATACTGCTCTACCTGCTCAGTCGCAAATAAATCACACGCCATTCAGTATATCCCTAATTAGGATTTACTGACTGTTATAGACCAAGGAATGAAAGTCATAGCCTTACGAAGAGATCGGAGAGAATACCTGGACCTTCAACAGCATTAATAGGTTTTAAAATATAGGCGCTCATGCCAAGTTTGCTGCACTCAATAATGGTGTCTTTATCTGCTTTAGATGTGACCATAACAACGGGTAAAATTTTGTTAATCTCGCGAATTTTCTTTAGTGCTATTTTTCCATCCATAACCGGCATCACAATATCTAGAAATACCAAGCCAATATCGTGATCCCCACTTTCAATTATTTTTAGCGCAAGCTTGCCGTTTTCAGCTTGTAAATTATTCACATACCCCATAGATACTAATACACGACGAAGCGATTCGCGCATTAATGGAGAATCGTCTACAAGCAGAATAACTTTTTCTTTATCTATCATAATTGATTCCCGGCTAACCCTTTATTAAATAACTTAGACTAAAACCGCCAATTTCTCCCAATCTTATAGGTACGGTCATGATCTGCTTAATGCCATCTAACAAAAACTCACTTTCTTCTTTGCTATATAAATATAAAGGTACACCGAAGGTTATTTTGTGGCTGGTTTCATTAATTTCACGTGTCGATAGTCCAATAACAGTATTCATGAATTCAGCTAGAGCATCATTAATATCATCGATTGATGTCGCATTAGAAGATGATCCAAGCAAAGTAGAGCGCACCCCGTTACCTATGAGAATGGCAATATTTTTGTCAAAACTCATAACAAGATTGTTCTTAACGCCATTGGTGAACGTGGTGTCGATAGACACAGAAAAATCTTTGAAGGTAAATACATCAAGCGCTTGGCGGTAAGTTAAAAGGTCGCTGTTTCCTGCTAAACCGGCCATGCTTTTTAACGTACGAATGGTCTCATTAACAAAAGGTAATAATACGGAGTTGCGGATATTGTCGGTTGAACTTCCCTGTAATTCCATGATTAATTACCTAATAACTTTTTTATAAGAAGTTAACAATAATATCGTCATAAGCAAGATTAACTTGAGAGGCGTTGCCCTGCTGCAACCGTTTTGTGATGCGCAGCACCCCGGCCTGGCCTGGCTTGGCCTTTCTCATCATCAAGAGCCTGCTTCACCTCATCAACCATGGAAAAAGTTGCCTAGCTCTTTTAAGAAAGAGTTGACGTGCACAGACAACTGAATGATAATCGTTCTCATTGTTGTTTGGTATCCACTCTTTTGATTAAGGAATATATCATGGCGATTAAAACTCGATTCACGCTTCTTTGTGCGACCCTCACCTATATTGTGGGATTTTCTACCCCCCTTTACGCCGCAGAGGTGGTGGTCTACTCGGCTCGCAACGAACAGTTGATCAAGCCGCTCTTCGACGCTTACACCCAGGAAACGGGCACCAAGATCACCTTTATCACTGATAAAGAAGGCCCATTGATGCAGCGCCTCAAGGCCGAGGGCAAAAACACTCCGGCGGACATGCTGATCACCGTCGATGCCGGTAATCTGTGGCAGGCAGCAGAAGAGGGACTACTCAAACAGGTAAAGTCAGAAACGCTGGAGAAGAACATCCCCGTTCATCTGCGTGATCCAAACAACAACTGGTTTGGCCTCTCGGTACGGGCTCGCACCCTGTTCTACAACACACAGAAGCTAAAACCTGCCGATCTCAAGAGCTACGAGGATCTGGCGGATCCAAAGTGGAAAGGGCGCCTCTGCCTGCGTACCTCTAAGAAAGTTTACAACCAGTCGTTGGTAGCAATGATGATTGCTGAACATGGCACGGAAAAAGCAGAACAAATCGTACGCGGCTGGGTCGCCAATCTCGCTACACAGCCCTTCCCCGATGACACCAAGATGCTGGAGGCGGTGGCCGCTGGTCAGTGTGATGTTGGCATCGCCAACACCTATTATTATGGCCGTCTGATGGAGAAGAGCCCAGAGCTGCCGCTGGGAATTTTCTGGGCCAACCAGCAGAGCAGCGGCGTACATGTGAATGTCTCCGGCGCCGGAGTTACCAAGTTCGCCAAACATGAGAAAGAGGCGGTAAAGCTGCTGGAGTGGCTCTCCTCCGCCAAGGCGCAGAACCTCTTCGCCGATGTCAACATGGAGTTCCCCGCCAATCCGCAGATCAAACCCGACGCCACCGTAGCGGCCTGGGGCAACTTCAAAGGCAATAGCATCAACGTTGCCAAGGCAGGTGAGTTGCAGGTGGAGGCGGTGAAGCTGATGGATCGCGCTGGATATAAATAGATTTTAACTACCCTATAAAAAGATAATGGAAAAACAGATGTCCGCCGCTAACGCGGTACAAAAAACGTCTCTCAACACCGCCCCCTCCCCCGGAGCCGGGCGGTTTTCCCTTTTCCGGCGCCTCGGCCCCTGGCGGCTGGTAGCACTGCTAATCACCCTGCTGGTGCTGGTGCCGCTCGCCGTGGTGTTCTCGTCACTCTTAAACCCCGAGCCGGAGATCTGGAGCCATCTGGTTGAAAACGTATTGGCAGACCTCACCATCAATACTCTCTGGCTTGTGTTGGGGGTGTCAGCTGGTACGCTGATCATCGGTGTCTCGCTGGCGTGGTTCACGGCGGTCTGCCACTTTCCTGGACGTAAACTGTTCAGCTGGGCGCTGCTGCTGCCGCTGGCGGTGCCAGCCTATGTCACTGCTTTTGTCGCAGTGGGGCTGCTCGACTTCACCGGGCCGTTACAAACTTGGTGGCGCGCTGAAGTTGGGCCGATGAAATTCCCTGAGATTCGTTCGCGTGGCGGTGTGATTGCGGTGATGATTCTAGCCTTCTACCCTTACGTCTACCTCATCGCCCGCAACGCCTTTCAGACTCAAGGACAACGCGCACTGGAAGCCGCTCAGTCACTGGGATTGAATCGCTGGGCGGGTTTTTGGCGGGTATCATTACCGATGGCACGCCCTTGGATTGTCGGTGGCGTGATGCTGGTGGCGATGGAGTGCCTGGCTGATTTTGGCACGGTGGCAGTCTTCAACTACGACACCTTCACCAGCGGCATCTACAAAGCGTGGTACAGCCTCTTTTCGCTACCCGCTGCAGCGCAATTGGCATCGCTGCTGGTGATTGCGGTCTTTATCATTCTATTGATTGAACAGCAGGCGCGGGCACGCATGAGTTATACGCAGATCGGCCGTGGCGCAGCGCAGCAGCAGCGTATTGAACTGCGAGGCTGGCGTGGCTGGGGGGTTACACTTTTTGCCGCACTGATCCTGCTGCTGGCCTTTATTGTGCCGGTAACACAACTGCTGTTATGGACAGCGGAGTCAGCACTCGCCGATCTCGACAGCCGCTATTTTAGATTCCTCTGGCACTCACTGCTGCTCGCTACGTTGACGGCACTGGCCGTGGGCATGACGGCGCTGCTACTCGCCTACGCCGAACGCCGCCACCGCGACCTGCCGACCCGCGCCATGATCCGCATCTCCACCATGGGTTACGCCCTGCCCGGCCCAGTGCTAGCGGTAGGTGCCTTCATCCCTATTGC
>JAYUTP010000059.1:0-2061 GCA_043755075.1 Tenderia sp. (SeqCode) | reverse complement strand
TCTTTGGCGATGAAATGCATGTCATGCAATCGCTGGAGGCGGGTGCCACTGGCTATTTGCTCAAAGACGGTATGGCGCGCAGGATGGTGGGGGAAATTCGCAGCCTGCATCTGGGCGGCAGCCCTATCAGCCCGCTGATTGCCCGCCAGATTCTGATGCGGTTTCGCAAACAAAACCCCACGGTATCGCAGCCGCTGATGCAGGCAATGAAGGGCCCGATGCTGTCCGCCCGCGAGCAGGAAGTGCTTGAGTTAATTACAAAGGGATTTACTGCCGCAGAAATTGCTGAATTGATCTCAGTATCCACGCATACGGTGCTCACTTTCGTGCGCCGCATTTATAAAAAACTCCAGGTGAATTCCAAGGCCGAAGCGATTTACGAGGCCAGACTCCAGGGCCTGTTAGAGACCTGATGCCTTGCTGCGCGTATTCTGCTTGGTGATGTTGTGCAGCACGTTCTGGCATGAGCGAGCGCGGGCAGAAGCACCCGTGCACATCACTGCGGCCGATATTATGGTCGTTGCGGGTCATGGTTATTCCGCCCCGCCCTACGAAGTGGACATCAGCCAGCTGCAAGGCCAGTGGGACAAGGTGACGCTACCGCATGCGCTGAAACGCCAGTTGACCTCGCTGACCAATACGGGCCAGGCGTCTGGCCCGGCAACAGTGGTGACGTGGTATCGCATGCAGGCTCCGGTTTTGCCCGCCGCCGCCACGCCACACTATCTGTATATACCGCGCTGGAAAACCGATGGCCAGATCGCCGTCTATGGCGATCACCGCCTGCTGTACCAGTCGCATCAAAACATCTATTGGAATGGCTGGAATATTCCGCTCTGGATCGCGCTGGACGGCACTGCTCTGGCCACCACTCCCCGTACCATCCTGTTGCGCATTGAGCGTCCCAGCACTTCTGGCGGAGGCATCTCCTCGCTCTGGCTGGGAACGGCCGACAACCTGAGCTGGCGCTACCGGGTACGTTATCTGTTGCAAGTTCAACTGCCCTATACCAGCAGTGCAGCGTTTCTGGCCGTGGGCCTATTTTCGTTTTTTGTGTGGCTGCGCCTACGCAGCGAAACCATCTATTTGCTGTTCTTCTCTATTTCGGTCGCTTCTTTCTTACGTACTCTGCATTACTATGTGGGGGAAAGTCGGCTGCCGATCAGCGACGAATGGTTTAGCTGGATCACCATCAATTCCATCTTCTGGATGGTACTCGTTACCCATTTCTTCCTGAACCATCTGCATCGGCGTCCCCTGCGCTGGCTCAATCGTACCGTTGTCGCGGTCACTGTTTGTATCGGGCTTCTGACGCTGCCCTGGCTTTCCTTCATGCTCGACGCGTATACGTTGGCGCCGCTGGCCTATATCGTCCTGATGTTTGTGGGTACGCTTGTGGGGGCGGTGGGTGGTTTCCAATGCTGGCGCACGAGCTCGTGCGATGGTCTGATACTCACTCTCTGGGGCATCATCGGATTACTGTTTGGTATCTATGATTGGGGGCTTCAGAATAATTATGTGGACATAGAGAATATCTATCTAGGGCCCTACAATAACATCGGTGCCTTCTTGATTTTTATGTACATCATTTATCGCCGATTTCTGGAGGCCAACAACAATGTCAGACGGGTCAATGCCGGGCTACAGCAGCGCTTGCAGGAACGTGAAGATGAACTTCAGGAAAGTCACCGGTGCCTGCGTGAAGTCGCCCGTATTCAGACACTCTACGATGAACGTCAGCGCCTGACACAAGATATGCACGATGGCATGGGTTCTTCACTAATCACTGCGTTGCTGGCCGTGGAACGTGGCCACATCGATACCCAAATGGTCGCGGACATGCTCAAAAATTGTATCGACGATCTCAAACTAACGATCGACTCGATGGAGACGATACAGGCCGATTTGCTGCTGCTTTTGGCTACCTTGAGATCTCGTCTGGAGCCACGGCTTGAAAGTGCCGGAATTAAGTTGCGTTGGGAGGTGGAAAATGTGCCGGTGATGGAATGGCTTGATCCCAGCAACGCCTTGCATATTCTGCGCATCTTGCAGGAAGCGTTT
>JAYUTP010000058.1:0-46984 GCA_043755075.1 Tenderia sp. (SeqCode) | reverse complement strand
GCAGGCCGAATATCTGGATAAAGGGGTTCTGGTTTTTGATGGAGAAGGGGGCGGGCAGGTTATCTTGAGCTAAGGCAGTGGTATTGATTGCCGTAGCTGTCATCATCAGTAAAAGAGGGTGTTTTATCATCTGCTGCGCTCGTTACCAGCTAACGTGGGCCTGCAACCCTATCAAGTTAGGGACTGAGTGTTGATCGGTATTGTAACGACTAAAGAGCGGCATAAGATCTACGCTCGCCTCTTTGTAGCCGAAGGCTTTATCGACCTTGCGGTTGATGGCCCCAATCGGATCGGTAAAAAACAGCTTCAAATTGTCGCCAGTAGTGGCGTAGCCTCTGTTGGCAATGTCGCGCATGGTATTTTCACGGGCAGTCATAAAGTACTCACCAATTATCGCGCCGCCTACTGGGGTAAAGATCAGATCCTGAATCGAAACCGGTTCAAAGATCGCCTCGACGCCGTATTCATATAGGGTCGACATCACCACACCATACAAGAGTGAATCTTGACGATCAAAACCACGCTGGCGTGCCCGTACGTAATATACAGAACCAAAATAGGGGTGGCCAATGTAGTTGATCACCCATTCGTCACGGTCTTTGCGCAGATTGTTGACGTTGTCATCCCACTTGCGGAAAATGTTGCCGTTTTTCTGGTCATCGCCCCACTGGGAGACACTCTGCGGCATTAAATAGAGTACGCCTATAACGCCCACCTGATAGAGTAAAAAAAGCTTGCTGTCATGCATCAGCCCCTTGTGGTCTGGCGTGCTTGGCAGGCTCAGATGTGGAAATTCTAGCTGGTCAGCTGTAGGGGAGGCCGCAGAACTGAGTGTTCCTGACGTTGGTGATTGCTCTAACTCGGCCAGATAGAGGCCATCAGCCTGTGGTTCAGCCGTCGTAAACGCCAGATTGTAATGTGGATGGAGTTCACCCAAGCAGTGTCCAGGCAGTGCCAACGCGGCCAATAACAGCAGTAACCGTTTAAAAATCATTAAATAGGCCATCAAGTCTGAGGGTGAGATACCACGCCTCTGCAGAAGAGGCCATCATGTAAATAAGGGAAGGGCAACAGGATAGCCGGTTTTGGTCGTCTTTTCCATGTTGGCTCGCCGCTTTGATGGGGCGGATCTCCTGCTTGATGCGGGACACGGTGAGAGTTTTATTGATTGCGCTGTAGGCGAGGGCTGATAACTGTGATCTCCGTGATAGCCGATTCAATAATCCGCATTATGTATGAATTTGTGAATTAACCAGAGGTTCCTTAGATCACTGTCTGTTATGAAGTGGCAAGGTGAGCGGTCCGCTTGGGTCTGGCATGGCAAAAAGGCTTGCCCAGATTTATGGCTAGATTGCTCGTCGTGAGTGATATTGACACGGTTTTTTATCCCCGTATAATACCGGCTTCTTTAAGTAGGCGCGTAGCTCAGCTGGTTAGAGCACCACCTTGACATGGTGGGGGTCGTTGGTTCGAGTCCAATCGCGCCTACCATTAATTTGGTAAAACACCGCGTCTATACGCGGTGTTTTTGTTTTGGGGTTATGGTCACTCATTATCTGCAATAGGACATAGAGCAATGCCGGTTGTTACTCTGCCAGATGGAAGCAAACGTACATTTGATCAGGCGGTCACAGTCTATGACGTGGCAGCCGATATCGGTGCAGGTTTGGCCAAAGCGACACTTGCTGGCAAGGTGGATGGCAAGCTGGTTGATGCTTCTTATCTCATCGACCATGATGTGCCGCTCTCTATCGTTACCGAGCGCGATGAGGAGGGGCTCGAAGTTGTCCGGCACTCTACTGCACACCTGCTAGCCCAGGCAGTCAAACAACTCTTCCCTTCGGCCCAGGTGACCATCGGCCCGGTCATCGAAAATGGCTTCTACTATGACTTCGCTTACAAGGCGGGTTTCTCTCCTGAAGATATGGCTGCCATTGAGGCGCGCATGGAGGAGTTGGTCAAACAAGACATCACTGTCGAACGTTCGGTGATGGTGCGTGAAGAGGCGATCGAGTTCTTCCGTGGCATCGGTGAAGAATATAAAGCCAAAATCATCGAAGATATCCCTCACGGTGAAGAGTTATCACTCTACAAACAGGGTGAGTTTATTGATCTCTGTCGCGGCCCCCACGTTCCTTCTACTGGTAAGCTCAAGGCCTTTAAGTTGATGAAGCTGGCGGGAGCCTACTGGCGTGGCGACTCCAAGAACGAGATGTTGCAGCGCGTCTACGGCACCTCATGGAATAATAAGAAGGATCTGAAGGATTACCTTCACCGCCTGGAAGAAGCTGAGAAGCGTGACCACCGCAAGATTGGTAAACAGCTTGATCTGTTTCACACCCAGGAAGAGGCACCTGGTATGGTCTTCTGGCACGACAATGGTTGGAAAATCTGGCAGGAAGTTGAGCAGTACATTCGCAAGAAATTGCGCAAGCACGACTATCAAGAGGTGCGAACACCTCAGGTTGTTGATCGCAGTCTGTGGGAGCGTTCCGGCCACTGGGAAAAATTCCAGCACATGATGTTTACCACTTCATCGGAAAATCGTGATTACGCCGTTAAGCCGATGAATTGCCCTTGCCATGTTCAGATATACAATCAGGGACTGCGCAGTTACCGTGATCTGCCGTTGCGCATGGCTGAGTTTGGCTCCTGTCACCGTAATGAACCCTCTGGAACATTGCATGGCCTAATGCGTGTGCGTAACTTTGTGCAGGACGACGCTCATATTTTCTGCACCGAAGGTCAGGTGCAGTCTGAAGTGTCGGCCTTTATAGACCTGCTCTATGACGTCTATGCTGACTTTGGTTTTACCGAGGTAATCATCAAGCTCTCTACCCGCCCTGAAAGCCGAGTTGGTTCTGATGAGGTCTGGGATAAAGCTGAGCACGCGCTCGAAATGGCATTGAATACCAAAGGTCTGGCTTGGGATCTTCAGCCAGGCGAGGGGGCCTTTTATGGCCCCAAGATTGAATTTTCACTTAAAGATTGTATTGGTCGGGTATGGCAGTGCGGTACCATCCAGGT
This sequence comes from Tenderia sp. (SeqCode), assembly GCA_043755075.1. GTDB lineage: Bacteria > Pseudomonadota > Gammaproteobacteria > Tenderiales > Tenderiaceae > JAKFXL01. The sequence continues at coordinate 43,957 of JAYUTP010000058.1, read as the reverse complement.
CGACTTCTCAATGCCAGGCCGTCTGGGCGCAACCTTTATTGATGAGGATAGTGCGCGCCAGGTGCCAGTGATGTTGCATCGCGCCATTCTTGGTTCGTTGGAGCGTTTTATCGGGATACTGATTGAGAACTACGCGGGGGCGATGCCACTTTGGTTGGCGCCAACCCAGGTGGTGGTGATGAGCATCACCGATCGCCAGGCTGAATTTGCCGAAGAAATAGCAAAAACCTTGTCAAATCATGGTTTCAGGGCCAAGACGGACTTGAGAAATGAGAAAATAGGCTTTAAAATTCGCGAGCATACGCTTTTGAAGGTGCCATATCTCGTGGTCTTGGGTGACCGTGAGGTGGAAAATCGAACCGTGGCTGTTCGCACGCGCAGTGGTGAGGACATGGGGGTTATGGATGTGGATACCCTGATGAGCCTGTTGGCCACTGAGTCCGCGCGCTTTGGTCGCGCCGTTTTGGAGGAATAAAGTATCGCTGCTGAAAAAAAGGTCCGGATCAATGACGAGATAGTCTCTCGTGAAGTACGTGTCATTGATGCTGAAGGCAATATGATGGGGGTCATGGCAATTGATCAGGCGCTGCAGTTTGCCAGCGAATCTGAGCATGACCTAGTTGAGGTTTCCCCCACGGCTTCGCCGCCGGTTTGTCGTGTTATGGATTACGGCAAATATGTCTTCGAAGAGAACAAGAAGCGCCAAATTGCCAAGAAAAAGCAGAAACAGATTCAGGTGAAGGAGGTGAAGTTCCGCCCCGGCACCGAGGACGGCGATTACCAGATTAAATTGAGGAATCTGATACGCTTCCTCACTGAAGGAGACAAGGCCAAAATCACGTTGCGTTTTCGCGGACGTGAGATGGCCCATCAAGAACTTGGCATGAAACTGCTAAAACGACTTGAGGTTGATCTCGTAGAGTTCGGCCAAGTCGAGCAGTTTCCCAAGATGGAAGGCCGGCAGATGGTTATGATGTTATCACCAAAGAAAAAGGTTGTTTAGACCTACCTACTGCTGCTGATTAACGAAGTAGTTCGGAGAAATAGAAGATGCCGAAGATGAAAACTCATAGAGGCGCTGCAAAACGCTTTAAGGCGACGGGTTCTGGCCATTTTAAACGTGGCTCAAGCTTTCGTAGACACATTTTGACCAAGAAGAGCACCAAGCGTAAGCGTCAGCTGCGTGGCCCTTCTATGGTATCTGCATCTGATAAACCATCAGTGCGCAGATTGTTGCCTTATTGCTAATTGGATTTGGAGTAAAGAAAAATGCCAAGAGTTAAACGTGGTGTTACCGCCAGGGCCCGTCACAAGAAGGTGATTAAGCTGGCCAAAGGTTACCGTGGCATGCGTAGGAATGTCTACCGTGTCGCTGTTCAGGCAGTGACCAAAGCGGGTCAATATGCCTATCGTGATCGTCGTCAGCGTAAGCGTCAGTTCCGCGCGCTATGGATTGCTCGTATCAATGCAGCGGCCCGCGAGTGTGGTCTTTCATATAGCCGAATGATTAATGGCTTGAAGAAGGCTGCGGTTGATATTGATCGTAAGGTAATGGCTGATCTGGCTGTTTACGACAAGGTAGCCTTTGCTGCATTGGCGGAAAAAGCTAAGGCCAGCCTTTAATCTTTCTTTGCCGCCATCCTGAATGGTGGCAAGAGTGGATGTGCACAAAAAGGGGAAGGCTATGCCTTCCCCTTTCTGTATTTTGAGCTGCTAAATTAGGATGCCTCTAAAAACTCAATCGAACCGGTAATGGTCAGGATATAAATGCCTAGATAGGCATCTGTACGACCGGATATAGTGAGTTTTTAGAGGCATCCATAATCGTCAGGGGATGAGTGCGTGCAGGATTTATCAGTTTTAGTTGCAGAAGCAGCGGCGGCTGTCAGTGGGGCTGAGGATCTTAATGCCCTGGATCAGGTGAGGGTCAACTATCTTGGCAAGAAGGGGGTTTTAACCCACTATCTGAAAGAACTGGGCAATCTCCCTGCTGACGAGCGCCCAAGAATCGGGCAGGCAGTCAATGAGGCTAAACAGGCGTTGCAGGGGATGATCAACAGCCGCCGTGAGACTCTCGAGTTGGCGCATCTGAATGTAAAACTCTCGGCTGAAACTGTTGATGTTAGCCTGCCGGGTCGTGGTCAGGATGTGGGTGGTGTTCACCCAGTGCGACGCAGCTTGCAGCGTATTGAAGATTATTTTTCCCACATCGGTTTTGATATCGCCGAAGGACCTGAAATTGAATCCGAGTATCATAATTTCACCGCGCTGAATATTCCCGAAAACCATCCAGCCCGCGCCATGCACGATACGTTTTATATTGAACCGGGTACCCTGTTGCGCACCCACACTTCACCAGTGCAAGTACGCATTATGGAGAACAAACAACCGCCGCTAAGAGTGATAGCTCCAGGGCGCGTCTATCGTTGTGACTCCGATGTCACCCATACGCCGATGTTCCATCAGGTTGAGGGGTTTATGGTTGATGAGGATGTCACCTTTGCCCAGCTAAAAGGATTGCTCAAAGATTTTCTGCACTACTTCTTTGAGGAGGAGCTTGAAACACGCTTCCGGCCTTCCTATTTTCCTTTTACCGAGCCATCAGCGGAAGCTGACATTCAGTGTGTGATTTGTAAAGGCAAGGGGTGTCGAGTGTGTGGTCATACTGGTTGGCTGGAGGTGCTGGGCTGCGGCATGATTCATCCAAATGTATTGTCAAATGTAGGCATCGATAATGAAAAATATACTGGCTTCGCCTTCGGCATGGGCGTGGAACGCCTGACCATGTTGCGTTATGGCGTCAACGATTTACGGCTCTTTTTTGAAAACGATCTGCGCTTTCTACGTCAATTTAACTAACAACTACATTGCTAGCCCATGTGACTGGGACGTGATTAATACAAAAGGTTTGGGACGATGAAATTTAGCGAACAATGGTTGCGTGAATGGGTTAGCTCGGCACTTAACACGGAGCAGCTGTCACACCAACTGACTATGTGTGGTCTTGAGGTTGATGCCATTGAGCCAGTGGCAGCACAGTTCTCCAGCGTGGTCATTGGTGAGGTTGTGTCGGTCGCGCCTCATCCCGATGCAGATCGTTTGCGCGTCTGCCAGGTGAATATCGGTGCCGAACAGCTAACCATTGTTTGTGGCGCTGCGAATGTTGCCCAAGGACAGAAGGTGCCTACCGCTTTGATTGGCGCTATTCTACCTAATGGGCTTGTTATCAAAAAATCAAAATTGCGTGGTGTTGAGTCATTTGGAATGTTGTGCTCTGCGGTGGAGATTGGCTTGACTGAGAGTGCTGATGGTTTAATGGTGTTGCCTACGGATGCCAAGCCCGGCGTCAGTGTTCGTGACTATCTGCAATTGGATGACGTCACCATTGAGATTGGCCTAACGCCTAATCGTGGTGATTGCCTCAGCATCCAAGGCATTGCCCGCGAGGTTGGAGTGATCGCCCAGTCCACCGTTAATGTACCAGAGATCGCCAGCGTCCCGGTCAAACGGCAAGACCAGTTCCCGGTTGTTTTATCGACCCCTGAGGCTTGCCCACGTTATGTTGGCCGCATCATTAAAGGGGTTAATGCCCGCGCTGAAACACCAAACTGGATGAAGGAGCGCCTACGTCGTTGTGATGTTCGTAGCATCAGTCCTATTGTCGATATTACAAACTATGTGATGCTTGAACTGGGACAACCCCTGCATGCGTTTGATTTGTGCACGCTTGAGGGTGGCATCAAAGTGCGCTACGCCGAGAGTGGTGAATCATTGAAGCTGCTTGATGGTCAGACCATTGAGCTGACTTCCGATACGTTGGTGATTGCCGATCATCGCAAGCCTATTGCCATGGCGGGCATTATGGGTGGGGATGAATCAGCCGTGTGTGATGAGACCGCTGATATTTTTCTTGAAAGTGCCTTTTTCACGCCGACTGCGATAATGGGGCGTGCTCGCCAGTATGGATTACACACCGACTCCTCTCATCGCTTTGAGCGTGGTGTCGATTATGAACTCACTGCAAAGGCAATGATGCGAGCCACTGCATTGCTGATCGAGATAGTAGGTGGCGAAGCGGGGCAGTTAATTGAAGCTAATGCGAGCGAGTATCTGCCTGTGCGCCAGCCCATCTCGTTGCGTGCGGAGCGTGTCAAGCGTGTTCTCGGATTGGAATTGTCGCAAACCCATATTACGGAGATATTGGAAAGCCTGGGAATGACTGTTCAGCAGCAGGGCCAGCAATTGATTGTTACCCCGCCAAGTTTCAGGTTCGACATAGCCATTGAAGCCGACTTGATTGAGGAGCTTGGGCGTGTCTATGGTTATGACCACCTACCTACCGAGATGCCAAAAATCCGCATGGAGGTTAAGTTACCCTCTGAACTAAAAGTGAGTCAGGTGCGCGCACGTACGCTATTCGTGGATCGTGGTTACCAGGAGGCGATTACTTACAGCTTTATAGATGAGCGGCTACAAAAACTAATTGACCCTGACATCAGTGCAATCACATTGGCCAATCCTATTTCCGCTGATATGTCGGTGATGCGAACCAGTCTCTGGCCGGGGTTGCTACAGGCACTATCATATAACCAGAAACGTCAGCAGGCCCGAGTAAGGCTGTTCGAGTTTGGCGTCAAATTTTCACGGCAACAGACAGGGATTGTTGAAGAAAAAATTATTGCCGGATTAATTGCGGGCGATTGCTTGACTGAGCAGTGGGCTGTGCCTGGACGCAAGGTCGACTTTTACGACATGAAGGCCGACGTTCAAGCCTTACTGGGATTGACCAAAAACCCCCATTATGGTTTCGTTGCGGAAGAGCATGCGGCGCTTCACCCGGGGCAGTCTGCTGCTATCAAGAGTCATATTGGAGAGCCGATAGGGTGGGTGGGTAAATTACACCCCTCCCTGGAAAAAGAGCTGGGGCTTAATGGACCCATTTATCTATTTGAGATAAATGCCCATGTCTTAGATGTAGCGAGCAAGCCACAGTTTGTTGAAGTCTCCAAATATCCTTCTGTCAGAAGGGATTTGGCCATCGTGGTTGACAAAAAACTGCCAGCCCGAAAGATTGAAGAGAGTATTGTCGCAGTTTCTAAACAGCATCTCTCGAATCTACAACTGTTTGATGTGTATGCTGGCGAAGGTGTTGAATCTGGTAGAAAAAGTATAGCTTTAGGCTTGACCTTTCAAGATAGTTCCCGCACTCTTACAGACAGTGAAGTGGATAATTTAATGCAAAATATAGTAAAGCAACTTAAACAAGACTTTAATGCAACGCTGAGAGAGTGACACATGGCGTTAACAAAAGCAGAGATGGCTGAAAAGCTATTTGAGGAACTTGGTTTAAACAAACGCGAAGCCAAGGAACTCGTCGAGATGTTTTTCGAAGAGATTCGCACCGCTCTTGAAAATGGCCGCCAAGTAAAGCTGTCAGGGTTTGGCAACTTCAATTTACGTGATAAAAACGAAAGACCAGGCCGAAATCCCAAGACGGGTGAAGAGATACCCATTACTGCGCGTCGAGTCGTGACCTTTCACCCCGGTCAGAAATTGAAGGCAAGGGTGGAGGTATATGCTGGAAGCCGCGAACAATAGTGAGCTACCTCAGATCCCTGCAAAACGCTACTTCACTATCGGTGAGGTGAGTGATCTCTGTGGCGTCAAGCCCCATGTGCTTCGTTATTGGGAGCAGGAGTTTCCACAGCTTAAGCCGCTGAAACGCCGGGGCAATAGGCGTTATTATCAGCGTCATGACGTTATTATGGTTCGCCAGATTCGTGGCTTGCTATATGAGCAAGGTTTTACCATTGGCGGTGCTCGGCAGCAGCTATCTGGCAATGAGACAAAAAACGATGTCACGGTGAGTAATGAGTTAATCCAGCAGCTGCGTCATGAGCTAGAAGAGCTTTTGGCGACACTAAAAAAATAACATTCCCGCTAGCGTAATACGATGCAATTCAGTATCATGCTCGCCCTAAATGAATAAAGTTTCCCCACTTATTTATCTGCTTTAATGACATAAAAAATTTCGGAGCGTAGCGCAGCCAGGTAGCGCACCACAATGGGGTTGTGGGGGTCGGGAGTTCGAATCTCCCCGCTCCGACCAGTCGAACGAATATTATTTCCCTCGCTTTTTCTGCGGACCATTTAGCTTTCTAATAACCCCTGTTTACTGCCATCATGGCAAGTTTCAATCTAATCCATGTTGTTCAATATCTCTGTTGAAGTGATCGCCCAGACGCTAACTGTGTTCGGTGTTTGCGTAAATGGCCGACGCGATGAGTTTGCAGAGTTGTTTGCTCAGCACAACGCTTGCCAGCGATGGTCGATGTATCCTTGACATGGCTTGAAACAATTTTTATAACGCATTTTGTCACACGCGCTGATCCAGTAACCGAGATAGATCCACGGTAGTTTTAGTCGTTGAGCATGATGGAGCTGCCAGAGGATGGCATAGATACCTAGCCCTCTGTGCTCAAGGTCGGGATCATAGAAGGTGTAAACGGCGGAGAGGCCCAGTGGGGTGTGGTCGGTCACAGCAACAGCGATGAGTTTGCCATTCAGTCGAAATTCGTGAAAACGGGTGTCGATGCCATTGGCGGTGAGAAAGCTCAGATACTCTTCCCGTGTTGGATTGGCCATGCTGCTATTGTTATGACGGGCGCTGATGTAACGCTGGTAGAGTTCAAACTGTTCATCACTGAATCCGACTGTGGCGCGGTGTTCGATATCACTGTTGCGTTGCCAGTTGCGGCGCTGACTCCGGTCGGGCCGAAACTGGTGACTTGCCAGTCGCAGTGAGATACAGGCTTGGCAATCTTCACAGTTGGGGCGGTAGATGCTCTGGCCGCTACGACGAAAACCGTTGTTGAGTAGCTCTCCCAGCAGCTCTGAAGTGAGTGGTAGGGATGGGGCAATAACTAGATTCCGTGCTTCACGTTCGGGTAGGTAGTTACAGGCAAATGGCAGGGTGATAAAGCAGCGAATAGGTTGTTCGGACTGATTATTCATCAACGTCGACGCTCTTGAGTGGATCGAACCCCTCATCAAACTGCCATGGGGCAGGGTGGCCGCGCTGATCAACCAGTTGCAACATATGCTCAATGTAATCGTGACGCGGAACTTCAATCGCGCCAAATGATGTTAAGTGTTCAGTCGCGACTTGGCAGTCAATTAGGGCGTAGCCCCATATCTCTAGCTGCCTAGCGGCATGAACAAAGGTGACTTTGGAGGCATTGCTGACATGACTGAACATCGACTCACCAAAGAAAATTCGGCCTAGGGCAAGACCATAGAGTCCGCCCACCAGTGTGTCTCCTTGCCATGCCTCAAAGGAATGAGCGGCCCCTTCTTGATGTAGTTTGAGATAGGCCTCCTGCATCTCGGTTGTGATCCAGGTGCCGTCAGCATAGGTGCGGGGAGCGGCGCACTGACGCAATACCTCTTCAAAACAGTGGTCTATGGTGATGAGGAAGGGGGCTTTGTTGATGCTCTTGCGCAGGCTGCGGCTCACCTTGAGTTTTGTCGGAAGTAAAATCGTACGCGGGTTGGGCGACCACCAGAGGATTGGTTGGTCGGCGCTATACCAAGGGAATATTCCTTGACGGTAGGCGCTGATGATGCGGCGTGGCGTCAGGTCGCCGCCCGCCGCCAGCAGGCCGTTGGGCTCATTCAGAGCCAGCTCCACGGGAGGGAAAATATAACTGGTATCGCGATGGTCTATCCAGAATGGGCCGCGCATTATAAGTGTGAGGATTGAATCCCTGTTTTACGTAGGTATGCCGGGCATCCCTGCCTAGCAATATTGTAAGGCCGAGGGTTAGTCCCTGTTAGTTTTGGTGAGCCCAGCCACATCATACTGGCCATCTTCGGTTTCTGTTATGCGCACAATCGTCATGGTGATCTCCAACGGTGGCGTGATGGAAACACCAGGTTTGACACAGATATCTAGCGTTTCGCCGATGCTCACGGCAGTTTTCGTAAGGAAACGCATGCCAGTTGCACTCAAATCTATACCTTTGCCGTAGTGTGTTTCGCTGGAGTCAGGGCGCGAGAAACTCACCTCTGACTCCACATTCATGCGAATAAAATCCCGCTTATCGTTTTTACCTATAATCATCTGCTCAATCACTTCACTTGGAATGGTCGATCTTGGGATAAAAGGACTTTATTGGCATAGTGCCTCACCCTTTTGTTGGTTCATCCTCTAAAAATTGCTCGGCATCAAGGGCGGCCATACAGCCTGCGCCCGCCGAGGTAATCGCTTGGCGATAGACATGATCGGCCACGTCGCCTGCGGCAAACACTCCGGGAATGTTGGTGGCCGTGGCGTTGCCATCGCCGCCGCCTTTGACTTTGAGATAGCCATTTTTCATCTCCAGCTGACCAGCAAAAATATCGGTGTTGGGCTGGTGGCCGATGGCGATGAAGACACCCTGAAGCTGAACCTCTTTGGTCTGACCATCGTTGGACTTGAGTCTCATGCCCGTGACGCCCATCTTGTCCCCCAAGACTTCGTCGAGATTATGGTTCCATTCGATGGTGATGTTGCCGTTCTTAGATTTTTCGATGAGCTTATTGGAGAGGATTTTTTCTGAGCTGAATTTGTCGCGACGGTGAACGACGGTGACGTGGGAGGCGATATTGGAGAGATAGAGCGCTTCTTCTACGGCGGTATTGCCACCTCCGATGACCGCGACTGGCTGATTGCGGTAAAAAAAGCCGTCACAGGTGGCGCAGCCGGAGACACCTTTACCCTTAAACGCCTCTTCAGACTCTAGTCCAAGATACTTGGCCGAGGCACCAGTGGCGATGATGAGCGCATCGCAGGTGTAAGTACCAGCGTCACCCTTGAGGGTGAAGGGGCGCTTACTTAGATCAGTCTCGTTAATATGATCGAAGATGATCTCGGTATCGAAGCGTTCGGCATGTTTTTGCATTCGCACCATAAGATCTGGGCCCTGGAGTCCTTCAACATCGCCGGGCCAGTTGTCTACCTCGGTGGTGGTAGTGAGCTGGCCGCCCTGTTGCATTCCGGTAATGATGACCGGGTTGAGGTTGGCGCGCGCAGCATAAACGGCGGCGGTATAACCAGCTGGGCCGGAGCCCAGAATCAAGAGGCGACAGTGTTTAGTTTTACTCATGACGGCTTCCAGAGTTCCTTAATATAGGGTGTGATACAGTACATCCAGTGTTGTTGGCCTAGATGAACAACAACATGATGTGTTTTTCATCCATCCTCAATAATCAATTCGAACCATCATAGGTGATGTTCGGGGACGGGTAAAGGGGCAGTCTTGCCACGATACGCTGGTGCCCGATTTATGGCGGCAAGAATGCCCAAAGCGCTTGCCCAAAACACTTCGCGAGGCAGGCTCTGCCGCTCCCACAGAAATCATTTGCAACCCAAACTGCGCCAGCCACTCTGCCAAACACAAAAAAATTGAGGCTGCTCACTCTTTATAGATCCTTTACCCCATAGGTCTCAATATTGGTCTGTTTGAGTTGAAGCGCCTCTTTTTCGTTGCGCAGCCAGACGCTGAACTTGAGTCGAGTCCCTTCTTCCGTGGTGACGGGGGCGGTAGCTGTCCCACAGGCCGAGGGGGACGCCGTTTTTGTGTAGGGAGTCTAGGGCTTCGGGGGTGAGAGTTTCTTCAACTCCCAATCGAACATACTCTTCCCGCGTTATTTCCGGATTATTATTAATCGAACTCCAACTGCCCTCCTTTTTTTCGGCATGGCCAAAAAAGACCTCGGTGGTTTTGTTCACGCCTGACAGTCACACCGCTACCGCGCCGCCAGGGGCGACGCCGACAATGATCTGGTCATAGGTAATATGGCCTTTTCTGGGACTATCATAGCCGGCGTTGAAGAGCTGCACGATCCTGTCATAAGGCAGCGCGAAGCGGCCGCCATAAAACTGGTTTTCGGTATAGGAGAAAAAACTGATCGCCAAGGTGTTGGGCAGTGGCTTCAGGTCCGGCCCAACAACGTGGGAGCGCCCTGGCTTGCCCCAACCGTAGGCGATTCTTATTTTGTCGGGCACGTAAAGCGAGCCGCTCTCGGGATAGATCAGGCTGCCGCCTAAAATCTCCATTGGGTAATCACGCGGCGCGTTGTCGGTGGCTTGCCAGTCGAATTTGAGTTTAGTCATGGGTTGTGTCGCTCCACAGGCGGTGAGTGAAAAGAGGATAAAAGGCCAGGCGGCCCAGCGCATGAGGTTAGCCTTCATGGGTCTGCCGGCTGCGTTGGCCGCGTTTAAAACACGGGGTGTGGCCCATTTTGAGGCGGGCGGAGAAGTGAAAATAGTCGTGACGCAATTGGCGCAGCCAGCCCAGGTCGTTGCAGTGCCAGTCCTCCGCCTTGGAGCTATAGGGGCCTTGGGCGTTGATATATTCTTGCAGTTTTGTATGAACCTGGCGGAGTTTAGCGGGAACGGGTTCGTCACTCTCTAATTCACTAATGATGTTTATTTTACTCTCCCGCGCATACCCCGCCATCAGGTGCAGCGGGATCTGGCTGTAGCCATTGCCGATGTTCGGCCGTTTTACCGTGAGCGTCGCCACCGAGAGCAGCTCATCGCCGCTGCTGTTCAGGGTGATCTCCTTTTCTGTATACCAGCCGGCGTCGATGAGCCGGGCGCGCTCCGCTTGGGCGTTAAACTCAAAGCCGCGATAGATCGTCTGCGTTTCCGTGCCGTTGTCGCGATAACCGCCGCCGATGTCGGAGTGGATCCCTGGCAGGAAGTACTGCCGCCCCTTGCCAGCGGCGCTGCCGATGTCGGTGAGGGCGAAATATTTACGGTGCACGTCGGCGGCGGCCAGATGGACGACGGCCTTGGCATTGGCGACGGCGTCCAGATGCAGGGCACGGGTATTGTTGGAGTTGAGCGGCAGCAGATAGCCGAAGCTCGACACGGTGTCGTAGAGTCCGACGAAGCAGACTTCGACCTGGCCGACCGTATATCCCAGTTCATCCACCAGCCGGGAGAGAATGGAGAGGCAATCGCCTTCGCCAAACAGGGCCTTGTGAATGAAGTTGCGCGCCCCGGCCGCGCCGCGGCTGAAACCGAAGACGTCGAGCGTCAGTTTTTCAATCACGATGCTTTTGTCCGGATGCGCCTTTTTGATTTTTTTCACGACATCCTGCAGCGCCTTCTCGACCTTCGCTTCCATGCCTGACTTGCCCTTGGCAAAGGCGAAACCGGCGGTTTCGTCACCCGCCTTGTTGAGGGTGCCGGAGCCTTCGACCCAGCATCATGGTGTGGTCCGGCGGCGGGGTGGCGCGATCGACGTAACGCTCCATCTTCTCGACGTTGGTGTAGTAGCCTTCGTAGCTGCTCTCTTCGTCCGGGGTGTCGGGCTTGTGTTTGTTGTAGACCTCGATGGCCTGCTGGATGTCGTCGGCTGACATTTCGCCCTTGACCTTCAGGGAGGACTTTAGCTCCTCGTCGGTCAGATCTTCCATCGGCGCCGCCGCCAAGCGCTGGTTGATGTTGGTGCGGTTGTTTAAGGTGCCGTCGGAAAAGACGCAAAAACGGATGCGGACACTCTCCTCATTCGGTATCGCCTTTTTGGGTTCATCGGCGGGTACAAATGTCTTTTCGCCCTGCTGCATACCTCAGTCTCCTTATACACCCGTTGTTTTTGCTATTTTTTCCAGCCGCCCCGCTTCGCGCAGGGCGATGATGGCCATTTTGATGACGCGTTCGTACTGCTCGCTACAGTAGTCCCATTCACGAGTGTCGAGCTCCACTGATCCGAAGACCACCTCGGGCAGCAGCGCGAGGGTGATCGGTTCGCCGACGTGATTGTAGTAGTCGGAGACGCTGTAGCCGCTGATGCCGGTCCTGACCGAAGCGGCGATCATGGCGCTGTTGGCGCCGATCGAGGTGATCATGCCGATGCCGGCAATGTAGGCTTTCATGGTGCCTCTATGAAACCGCGTCTGTACGGTATGGGCGGCATGTTCCGCAATCCCGTGGAGTTGGTTCGGGAAAAAGGGCGGCAGACTGGCTGTATATAGCAGTGGATTTGTGTGGATTTGCCATAGTGGTATTTTTTTAATGATAAAATGTGAGCCGAGCTCTAACATTGTTACCGCTGGAGTGGGAGCGGCAGAGCCTGCCTCGCGAAGCGTTTTGGGCATTCTTGCCGTGTTGACAGGGGAAAATCAGTGTCCTCCCCAGAGTGCAGATATTGCCTGACGATGCAGGTATAATGCTTTGATATGTAAGTTTTTTATTTTAGCGTAATTGGTGCGAGGCGCGTTTGGCACAGGCAACACGAAAAAAAGATAAGGCGGGCAATTCTGGCCGTCCGGCACGATTGGTGCGGGGTATGCGTGGATTGCGCGAGGGGGCGCTATTTCTTTTTGGTGCAGTGGCGCTCTATCTGATGATTTCGCTGGGCAGTTACGAGGCCACTGATCCAGGCTGGTCCCACAGCGGCCATGTTAGCCAGATTGAAAACAGTGGCGGCGTAGTGGGGGCATGGTTTGCCGATGTTGGCCTCCACCTTTTTGGTTACTTTGCCTACCTGATACCCATCATGGTGGCCTACAGTGGCTGGCTGATTTTCCAAGGTCGCAAGTCCGATGAGCCGGTCACCTCAACGGAACTCATTCTGCGTATCGGCGGTTTTTTTCTGACAGTGATGGCAGGCTGTGGATTGGCGGCACTGCACTCCCAAACGGCGGTTGGTCTGCCGTTGACGCCGGGGGGAATTCTGGGTGACGTGGTCTCCCATTCACTTGAAGAGCCTTTCAGTTTTGTTGGCGCTACGCTCTTCATGTTGGCGCTTTTCTTGGCGGGTGTCACGCTCTTTACGGGGCTCTCCTGGTTGTGGTTGATGGATGTGACGGGGCGCTTGAGTTTGGAACTCATCTCACTGGTTCGCAGCTGGTTTGGTGCATTGCGTGAATATTTTGAAGCACGCAAGATGCGTCAGCAGCGCACGGTTGCACTAAAAGTCGAAACCAAAAGGAGTGAGAAGCGTCAGCCACCGCGTATCGAACCATTGGTTAAGAAAATGGATATCAGCGAGCGTGTCGAACAGGAGCGCCAGCAGCCACTCTTTGTCACCGATGAAGATCGTCGTCACGGCCTGCCACCATTGTCGATTCTGGATGCCGCCATTCACAGCGGCAAGGGGTTCTCTCATGAGGCGCTGGAGGCAATTTCCCGTCTGCTGGAAATGAAGCTCCGCGACTTTGGTATTGAGGTTCAAGTGGTGGCGGTTCATCCCGGGCCGGTGATTACTCGCTTCGAGATTCAGCTGGGCACTGGAGTCAAGGTAAATCAAATCACCAACCTGGCCAAGGATTTGGCCCGTGCCCTCTCGGCCATCAGTGTCCGTGTCGTAGAGGTGATTCCGGGCAAGACCACTGTCGGGCTAGAGATCCCTAACGAAGAACGCGAAACCGTGCGCTTGAGTGAGATCCTGCAATCCAAACAGTATGACGAAGCACACTCACCCTTGACGTTGGCGTTAGGTAAGGATATCGCGGGTCATCCATTGGTGGCCGATCTCGCCAAAATGCCCCATCTGCTAGTTGCGGGGACTACCGGTTCTGGTAAGTCGGTCGCCATCAACGCCATGATCCTGAGCATGCTCTACAAGGCGACACCCGATGAGGTGCGCATGATTATGATCGATCCAAAGATGCTGGAACTCTCGATCTATGAAGGGATTCCCCATCTGCTCGCGCCAGTCGTGACTGACATGAAAGATGCTGCCAACGCTCTGCGCTGGTGTGTGGTGGAGATGGATCGCCGTTACCGATTGATGGCCCATGTCGGCGTGCGTAATCTCAGCGGTTATAACAAAAAGGTGAAAGAGGCGCTCGATGCCGGTGAGCCGCTCCGCGATCCTTTTAAGGAGATGATGTCGCCCGATGAGATCCGTCCGCCGTTAGAGCCGTTGCCGCATATCGTGGTGATTGTCGATGAGCTGGCTGACATGATGATGGTGGCAGGTAAAAAGGTTGAAGAGTTGATCGCCCGTTTGGCGCAAAAGGCACGCGCCTCCGGTATTCATCTGTTGCTCGCCACCCAGCGCCCATCGGTCGATGTCTTGACCGGTCTGATCAAGGCTAATATCCCGACGCGCATCTCCTTCCAGGTCTCATCGAAGATCGACTCCCGTACCATCCTCGATCAGAGCGGCGCCGAGTCGCTGCTGGGTCACGGCGACATGCTCTATCTGCCATCGGGTACCAGCGTGCCGACCCGCGTCCACGGCGCCTTTGTCGCCGATAATGAGGTGCACAGGGTGGTTGAAGCGCTGAAGCAACTCGGTACACCCGAATATATTGACGAGATCCTTGAAGGGCCCTCGACCGAAGGCGGCGATGGTATGGGAAGCTTTGGTAGCGGTGCCGATGAAGCTGACGAACTTTACGATCAAGCGGTTCGAATCGTCACCGAATCACGTCGCGCCTCGGTTTCAGGCATCCAGCGCCGTCTCAAAATCGGCTACAATCGGGCTGCCCGCATGGTAGAAGATATGGAACGCGCCGGCGTGGTTGGCCCGATGCAGTCCAACGGTAATCGTGAAGTATTGGCACCACCGCCACCCAAGGATTAAACATGTCGCTGAAAAAAATATTGTGCCGTTTTGTCGCGGTTGCTGCGTGTGCGGTTGCTCCTCTGGCGCACGCTGAAGGCGAGGCGTTATTGAAGTCGCTCTTCAGTTACAAAACGCTGAAGGCTGATTTCACTCAAGAGATCCTCGACCAGAATCGCAACGTGCAGCAGCAGATGCGCGGCCGTCTGGTGATCCAGCGCCCCGGCAAGTTTCGCTGGAACTACCAATCCCCCTACGAGCAGGAGATTGTTGCCGATGGCAACAAAGTGTGGCTCTACGATGTTGATCTGGAACAGGTAACCGTCAAGCCGCAAGATCAAGCCCTGGCCGGCTCACCGGCCTCACTGCTGAGCACCCATTCCACATTGGAGGATGAGTTCAAGATTCGCTCGATTCAGCGCAACGATGGCGTGCAATGGTTTGAGCTGACACCCAAGGCCAAAGAGAGTGGTTTTGAACAGATCCTGCTCGGGTTAAAAAAGAAACAGCTCTATCGTCTTGAGATCCGCGATGGCTTTGGTCAGCAGACCGATGTTCAGTTTGATAACGTCCAGACCAACACTCCTGTTGCCGTCGATACCTTTGCTTTTTCCATCCCCAAAGGAGTGGATGTGCTCGATGAGACGGTTAAAAAATAGTGGCTGATCTGTTTGACGCTGGTTGTGCATCCACCTGGAAGCCACTGGCGGATCGTATGCGGCCGCAAATACTTGCCGAGTATGTGGGCCAGAGCCATCTGTTGGGGGTTGGCAAGCCGCTGCGACAGGCGATTGAGGCTGACCGCATTCATTCGATGATCCTCTGGGGACCGCCGGGAACCGGCAAAACCACACTGGCCCGTCTGCTGGCCAATCGTGCTCAAGCCCAGTTTCTTAGCATCTCCGCTGTACTTGGCGGGGTGAAGGAGATTCGTGCCGCCGTGGAGCAGGCGCAATATGCCCGCGATGTTGAGCGACGCGCCACCGTGCTGTTTGTGGATGAAGTGCATCGCTTCAACAAGGCGCAGCAGGACGCTTTTTTACCCTACGTTGAGGATGGTACGTTTACCTTCATCGGCGCCACCACTGAAAATCCCTCGTTTGAACTGAATAACGCGCTGCTGTCGCGGGCGCGGGTCTACGTATTGCGTAGCCTGAGTACTGAAGAGATTCGCCAGATTATCGACTGTGCGTTAAGCGACCATGATCGTGGCATTGGCAAACCGTTGGTGATGGCGGAGGTGTTGCGGGATCGTCTGGCCGAAGTGGCGGATGGTGACGCCCGCCGTGCCCTTAACTTCCTTGAGATTGCCGCCGATCTGGCGCAGCCGGGGGAGGGGGGCGAAGAGATTGGCGAAGCGTTGATCAATGAGATTCTCAGTGGTGGTGCGCCGCGCCGTTTCGACAAGGGTGGCGAGGCATTTTACGATCAGATTTCGGCGCTGCATAAATCAGTGCGTGGTTCCAGTCCTGATGCGGCGCTCTATTGGTATGTACGCATGGTGGATGGTGGCTGTGACCCACTATATATAGCTCGACGGGTGGTGCGGATGGCCAGTGAAGAGATTGGCAATGCCGATCCCCGTGCACTTGATGTTGCGCTGAATGCCTGGGATGTACAGGAGCGCCTTGGCAGTCCGGAAGGGGAGTTGGCCATTGCCCAGGCGGTGCTCTACCTAGCCTGCGCCCCCAAAAGTAATGCCGCTTATGCTGCTTTTAACGCGGCCATGGCGGAGGTCAAACAGCATGGCTCCCACGAAGTCCCCGTGCATCTACGTAACGCCCCGACTAAATTGATGAAAGAGTTGGGGTATGGCAAGGCCTACCGGTATGCCCATGATGAACCCGGTGCCTACGCCGCAGGTGAAAACTATTTTCCCGAAGCGATGGGGGAGCGACGTTACTATCACCCAGTCCCACGTGGGCTGGAGAATAAGATTGTCGATAAGTTGAACCACTTGCGTGAGTTGGATCGGCAGGCGCGGGGAGTTGGCGAGAACAATCCATCATGAACCAGTTAGTGATGGTGGCGGCAGGTGGTGCCATCGGTTCAGTGTTGCGTTTTATGATGTCCAGCTGGGTCTACTCCATCGCCGGGCGTGGATTTCCTTATGGCACGCTGGCGGTCAATGTTGTCGGCTCCTTATTGATGGGGTTGTTGACGGTGGTGCTGATTGAGCGGATGGCACTGGCCCCGGAGTGGCGAGCGGCCATTTTGATTGGGGTGCTGGGCGGGTTTACCACCTTCTCCACCTTTTCTATAGAGACATTGGCACTGATAGACGCGGGCGCGCACCTCAAAGCCATCAGTAATATGGTATTTAGCCTGTTGCTCTGTGTGGGCGGCTGTTGGCTGGGGGTGGTCGTCGGCAGACAGATATAATAGGGCTGCTGTTTGATAATATTTTGTATCCAATGTATTGAATTACATAGTCATCTTAATAACTTGAATTAATTGAATAAATAAAAGGTAAAACATGCTCGATCCACGCCTGATTAGAAACGAACTGCATGAGACGGCCGCTAAGCTGGCAACACGTGGTTTTACACTCGATGTGGCCACGCTTGAAGCGCTGGAAGCGCAGCGTAAAGAGGTGCAGAGCCGCACTCAAGAGTTACAAAGTGACCGCAATAGCCGCTCCAAGGCAATTGGCCAGGCCAAGGCCAAAGGTGAGGATGTGGCGCCGTTGATGGCGGCGGTCGGCCAGCTCGGTGATGAGTTGAAGGCGGCGGAACAGTCTCTGAGCGATATTCAGCAGGAGATGGAGGCCATTCTGCTGAGCGTGCCGAATATTCCCCATTCATCAACGCCGGTGGGCAAATCGGAAGAAGATAATGTCGAGCTGCGCCGCTGGGGCACTGTGCGCCAGTTTGATTTTGAGCCGAAGGACCATGTGGACGTGGGCGAGGCATCCGGCCAGCTCGATTTTGATACCGCCGCCAAGATTACCGGCTCACGTTTTGCGGTGATGAGTGGTTCGTTGGCACGGATGCATCGTGCGTTAATCCAGTTTATGCTCGATCTGCACAGCAGCGAACATGGCTACACCGAGGCTTACGTTCCCTATTTGGTTAATAAAGAGTCGCTGCGTGGCACTGGCCAGCTGCCCAAGTTTGCCGAGGATCTCTTTAAGCTCCAGGGCGAGCAGGAGTACTATCTGATCCCCACCGCCGAAGTGCCGGTCACCAATATTGTGCGTGATGTGATTGTGGATGATGCCTACATGCCCCGTAAGTTTGTCTGCCATACCCCCTGTTTCCGCAGTGAGGCGGGATCGTACGGCCGTGATACCCGAGGCATGATTCGCCAGCACCAGTTTGAAAAGGTGGAGCTGGTGCAGATTGTGCGCGCGCAGGAGTCCCCTCAGGCGCTTGAAGCGTTGACTGGCCATGCTGAAATGGTATTGCAAAAGCTTAATTTACCCTATCGTGTGATGGCGCTCTGCACCGGTGATATGGGCTTTTCCAGCGCCAAGACCTATGACCTTGAAGTATGGTTGCCGGGACAGCAGAAGTATCGTGAGATCTCCTCATGCAGTAACTTTGAAGACTTTCAGGCGCGCCGTCTGCAAGCGCGCTGGCGGAATCCAGAGACCGGCAAACCGGAGTTGGTACATACCGTCAATGGTTCGGGTCTGGCGGTTGGCCGTACGCTGGTAGCGATTTTGGAAAACTACCAGCAGGCTGATGGCTCAGTGACGGTACCAGAGGTATTGCTGCCTTACATGGGTGGCGTGACGGCCATCCGCTAGGAGATAAATTTAACCTCTCCCTCTTTCGCTGAAGGGAGAGGGGCGTGAACTCTCACCTTTTGACAGGACCGCTTCATGGATTACTTACCGATCTTCATAGATATTAAAAAACGCCCAGTGCTTGTTGTTGGCGGCGGTGAGATTGCGGCACGCAAGGTGAGCCTGCTGTTACGCGCTCAGGCCAGTGTCGTAGTGGTGGCACCGCAACTCTGCAGCCTATTGCAACAACAGCTTGATGAAGGGGTGATCAGCCAGCTTAAAACAACGTATGACCCGCAGCAGCTGGCGGGGTGTGCGCTGGTAATAGCCGCTACAAACGACAGCGTGCTTAACGCCACTATTTCAAATGATTCCAAACAGTTAGGGCTTCCAGTGAATGTGGTAGATCATCCGGAACTCTGCACCTTTATTCTGCCGTCGATCATCGACCGCTCGCCCGTCATTGTGGCCGTCTCCACCGGCGGAGCATCGCCAGTGCTGGGGCGGTTGTTACGCGCCCGTTTGGAGACGTTGATCCCGGCCGCCTATGGCCGTTTAGCGGAGTTGGCCGGGCGTTTTCGTGGCCCGGTGAAAAACCATTTTAAAAGTTTCGGCCAGCGCCGTCGTTTTTGGGAAGAGCAGTTGCAAGGCAGTGTTGCCGAGTTAGCCTATGCCAACAAGTGGCAAGAGGCGGAGGCGGCGCTGCAACATGCCATCGATCATGCCGATGTCGAGGGTCTTGCCAAGGGTGAGGTCTATCTGGTGGGGGCCGGTCCTGGTGATCCCGATCTGCTCACCTTTCGGGCGTTGCGGTTGATGCAGCAGGCCGATGTGGTGCTCTACGACCGCTTGGTCTCGCCGCAAATTCTTGATCTGGTGCGGCGCGAGGCGGAACAGATTTATGTGGGTAAAAAACGCGCCTTTCACGCTGTGCGTCAGGAGGAGATCAACCAGCAGCTTATTGATCTGGCTAAACAAGGCAAGCGGGTATTGCGCCTCAAAGGTGGTGATCCGTTTATCTTTGGCCGGGGCGGTGAAGAGATTGCCGGTCTGGCGGCGGAAGGCATCCCTTTTCAGGTGGTGCCGGGCGTGACGGCAGCGGCCGGGTGCGCCAGCTACGCCGGCATTCCGCTTACCCATCGCGACTACGCCCAATCGGTCATCTTTGTTACTGGCCAGCTCAAGGACGGAACGGTTGACCTAGAGTGGCAGACGCTGGTGCAGCCGCGCCAGACGGTGGTGGTTTATATGGGATTGGCGGGGCTCGATATCATCTGCCAACAGCTGATCGCCCATGGCATGAGCGCCGATATGCCCGCCGCATTGGTACAGCAGGGGACGACGCAACAGCAGCGGGTTTATACCGGCACGGTCACCACACTCAACCAGATTGTGGCTGACAACGAGATTCATGCACCAACACTGCTGATCATTGGTGAAGTCGTAAAACTGCACGAGCAGTTGGCGTGGTTCAAACCACAGCAGCACAACTGATGTTGGATATCTCCAACAGCGTCTCCATTCCTGATAACGAGATCGAGATCAGCGCCATCCGCGCCCAAGGCAGTGGCGGCCAGAACGTCAACAAGGTCTCTTCCGCGATTCATCTCCGATTTGATATTAATGCTTCCTCACTGCCCGACTTCTATAAAGAACGGCTACTCCATCTGCGCGACCAGCGCATTACCAAAGAGGGGGTGATTATCATCAAGGCACAACGGTTTCGTACCCAGGAGAAAAATCGCGAAGATGCGCTGCAACGGTTGCAGGAGCTAATCAAGAGCGTCGCCATCGTGCCACGTACTCGCAAACCTACCAAGCCGACCCGCGGCTCACAGATGCGACGGCTCGACAGCAAAAAACTTCAGGGACAGATCAAGGCCGGGCGTGGCAAGGTTGGGGATGATTAACTGGTCGCGAGTTCAGCCACCACGGCATGATGGAGTTTGTGAATCAGAAGACGATTTGGGGGCGCTAGGGCGTGCCCCTTACTTGGCAGATTCTGGCTATCTAGGGTCTGCCAAATCATCAAGTCCATATTTTTCCAGCTCTTCAAAGCTGCGCGGTTGCACCACGTCGGCGATGGTGGATAAAACATCGCCAACCCGATGAGCGAAATCCTGCATCAACTTAAATTGCTTAAAATCTTTTTCGCCTAAAACATCTGCTCCGCTTTCGTTGATAATGGTTGCCAGCTCGTCGTGTTGTTCTTTCAGTCAATGGGGTCCAGTCAATGTGAGTCAATGGGCTCAGTCTGACCCCATTGCCTGCCTCCATTGCCTGCAATAGATCTGGGGGATGTGAAGGTTAACCTCGACCGCGAAGGTGGTTACGATATCCTGGAATTGAACATCACCTTGCCAGAGCATGAAAAGAAAATGGCGGCGCGACGTTAAAAAGGCATAAAAAAAGAGAGGGGCTTTCGCCCCTCCCAGATTAGACACACGCCTTTTGGCAATTATTAACTATGGAAACGGATTGGTAACGGTGCCAGAGGTAGTGAGATTACCCCAAACAGCGGTATCCCAACTTACAGCTGCTGTGCCGGTCAAGCTAAAGGTGGAGATATAATCATTAGCCACGCTGGTTATGTTGTCATATGAAGTGAGGCCAAAGACCTGCCCTACGGCAGTGGTCATATCCTGCCCAACCCAGATAGCCTTGATTCGATCACCCTCTGTACCGCCAGCAGTTCCTATAGTGTTTGCTGAAGTATCGTTTGCCCAAGTCATTACCTGGCTGACTGGCACTGTTACGGTCGACTTACCAGCAGCTACGTTTGAAACCACATTGGCATAATCACCTTGCAGATCGACAAGCACAAAGTCCTGCTTGTCTGCCCCCGCTATTGGTATATACGCTGTGATCTTCACCCCTTTTGCAGTGGGAGCCGTCGAAGGCCCTTTCTGAGAGAAGATGAAATCTGTCTGGAAATTGTCAGCTGTATCCTTCAACCTTTGAGTCAACGTCAGCTTGTCGCCCGCCCAACCAGAATTTAAGGTTGCTGATGTATTGAATGTTTTTGTGCCGTCCACGTCAGAGATGCGCTGCTTGTCAGCAATGCCGTTGACATTACCTGTACGTACAAAGCTTTCATCAGCGTATAGCAGAGCATCTAGCGCAGGCACAGTTGCAGCAGTTGCATTGTTTTCTGTGATAATGGTCTGGAAAAATACTTGACCAGTGGCGGTTTCGGTAACCTGGCGTTGAAAGAAGCCCTTATCCGACAGTGCGGAACCGTAGGTGAACCCCGCCTGGGTGTTGCCAGTGATTGTGCCAGTTGAAACGGTCCACGCGTCAAACGCAGGCGCTGCCGCCATTACTGAACCTGAAAGTACCAGAGCTACGGCACCTGCCGAGCTTGCTGCTTTATATAGTTTACTCATTTCGACGACTCCTATGTTTTTCATAAGGTATATCGACTTAAAATTATTATTCTTTAAGTCAAAATGAGTAATTTATTACATGCACAGGCCGGCGCTTGCATTAAAGTTAAATAAAATCAAGTGGTTACTTTTGGTTTACCTGATGCTCGCCAGCTTATCTCTTTTTAAAAAAGGGAGTTGGGGCGCGGAGTGTTTATTCCTGTGTTGGGGTGGATGTGGTGGCGAGTATATATGGCGAGTGACTGGAGTGGTGATGACTGTGTAGGCAGGGCCTGCCCACTACTTGGTTTCACTTCACTATCTGCGGATAGCGCGCGGCTTTAACGCACTGTAGTACCCCGTATTCATAAGCGCCTTCTAGTGCTTCGAATACGGGTTTTATTTTGCCATCTTTGCTCTGTTCAAAGGCGAGCTGAATCGCCTTAAGCTCATGTTCCTTGAGTGTGAGCACATCTTCTAGCTCCACTTCACCATTTTCAATGGCTTTGGTCAGATGACTATAGATGGTATTGAGCGTGAGTTTGCGTTCGTGGGCAATGGCGACGGGGTCGAGCCCGCGGCAGAGTAGCGTCACCGTTTCGGCGATGGTGTCGGTAATGGCGACTGGCTGGCCATGCTCACAGATCACGTCGATGAAAGCCTCACCATAAGCTTCCAGTTTGCGCGTGCCGATGCCGGAGATGAGTCCTAATTGCGCCAGAGTTTGCGGCTGGCGTTCTACCATTTCTACCAGCGTAGCATCGTGAAAGATGACGTAGGCGGGGACGTTTTGCGTTTCGGCCAGCTCTTTGCGCTTTTGGCGCAAGGCATTCCACAGTGCGCCGTCGGCAGCCTTTTTGAACTGGCTTTCATTGCGTTTGCGTTCGGCCTTTTCCGGTTTTGTCACATGGCGTAGCAACAGTTTTTCTTCGCCGCGTAGCACTGAGCGTGATGCTTCAGTCAGCTTTAGGCTGCCATGGCCTTCAATGTCGACACTCAACAAGCCCCGTGAGATGAGTTGGCGATAGAGATTTTTCCACTCGCTGGCGCTCTGTTCTTTGCCGATGCCATAGGTGGTGAGTTTGTCGTGGCCAAACTGTTTGATGCGGTCGTGATCGCTGCCGCGCAGCACATCGACCAGATAGGTAACACCAAAACGCTGGCCGGTGCGATGTACGCAGGAGAGCGCCTTCTGCGCTGCCACGGTGGCATCCCAGGTGGCGGGTGGTGTCAGGCAGTTATCGCAATTGCCACAGGGTTGATCGAGACGGTCGCCAAAATAGCGCAGTAGCGCCTGACGGCGGCAGCTGGTGAGTTCACACAAACCCAGCATGGCGTCGAGCTTGTGGCGCTCAACACGTTTGTGTTGTTCATCGGCAGTAGAGCTCTCCTGCATCTGCTTGAGCATGATCACATCCTGCAGGCCATAGGCCATCCAGGCATCGGCGGGCAGACCATCACGCCCGCCGCGACCGGTCTCTTGATAGTAGGCCTCGATGCTCTTGGGTAGGTTGAGATGGGCGACAAAGCGAACGTCAGGTTTGTCGATGCCCATGCCAAAGGCGATGGTGGCGACGATGATGACGGCATCTTCACGCAGAAACTGCTCCTGGTGCTGCTGTTTGGTATTGGTCGGCAGACCAGCATGATAGGGCAGGGCGTTGAGCCCCTTGGTCTTCAACCATGCCGCCACCTCTTCAACACGTTTGCGCGACAGGCAGTAGACAATGCCCGCTTCGCCCTCATGTTCATTGAGGATGAAACGCAGCAGCGCATCACGGGCGTTGCCCTGACCCTCGCTGATGCGATAGCGGATGTTGGGGCGATCAAAGCCGCTGTTGTAGAACTGCGCCTGTTGCAGCGCCAGACGTTCGATGATTTCGCGCTGTGTTGGCTCATCTGCCGTGGCGGTCAGGGCGATGCGCGGAATATTCGGGAAACGCTCATGCAGTATCGAGAGCTGAATATACTCAGGGCGAAAGTCGTGGCCCCATTGCGAGACGCAGTGTGCTTCGTCGATAGCAAAGAGTGCGATCTTGAGCTGTTCCAGCAGCGCCAGCGTGCGTGGCATCATCAAGCGCTCCGGTGCCACATAGATCAGATCAAGCTCGCCGCGCTTCAGTTGCGCTTCAATCTCATTCGCCTCGTATGCCGTGAGGCTGGAGTTGAGATAGGCCGCCTTGACGCCATTCTGCCGCAACGCCTGTACCTGATCCTGCATCAAGGCGATCAGTGGTGATACCACTACGCCGACACCTTCACGCACCAGTGCCGGAATCTGGTAACAGAGTGATTTGCCGCCGCCGGTTGGCATCAGCACCAGCGCATCGCCACCGTTGATCACCTGATCAACGATCAGCGCCTGATCGGCGCGAAACTGTTCATAACCAAAAACGCTGCGAAGGATGTGTAGGGCGAGGTTGTTGGATTCAGGATTATTCATAGCGGCGTATTATACCGGCTACAGCAGACGAGAAGGGCGGTATCATAGTAGTAAATGGTAAACGTAATGGTTTAAGGAGTATAACAATGAAGATTCAAAGAGTGATAACTGGCTGGTCACTGGCCATGATTTTGCTGGTATTGGCAGGGTGCTCGGGCATGCTCACTAAGCCGGAACGGCCTGAGGTCAGCGTTGTTGGTATTACGCTGGTCGAGTCGGGGTTGCTACAACAGCGCTTCCGCGTTGAGTTGCGTGTGCAAAATCCGAATAATTTTGATCTGCCCATTGATGGTATGCAGATGCAGCTCGACCTCAACGGCAAAAAATTTGTCACGGCCGTCAGTGGCAAGTCAGTCACAGTGCCACGCTTTGGTTCGGCGTTGATGGAGATCGACGCTGTCAGCACGCTCTCCGGATTGCTTGGTCAGCTCAATGATATTGCCTCGGGTAAAATAGTTTCAGTGAGTTACAAACTCACCGGTAGCGCCCATCTCTCACGGCCTTCCATGAATCTGCCCTTTATTGAAGAGGGGGCGATAGACCTCTCTGGATTGGCGGGTCAGATGGGGCGTTAAGTGCCTATCAGCGTGATGTTTTGTAACGCATAGCGACATGGTTTTCGATCAACAGGGCCGCTTTGTTACGGATGATGGTGCCGTCGATGTCGGAGAGCCAGAGGCGAACCAGCCCCTTGATGAAGGTGTAACTGTCGAGGGCGCAGAGGGCGGGGTCTAGATCGATGCGTAGCACGCCTTTTTTTCTGGCATTTTCATAGGCGCGGGTGAGTATCTCCATGAAGTTGCAGCCGGTATTGATAACACGGCTGTCGAGCGAGGCAAACTCATCGACGTATTCGCATTTGAGGACGACGATTTCGAAGGTGGTGCGAGCGATCTCGTCTTCCTTCAGTAGGCGTACGATTTCGATCATGCTGGCTTGAACGCTGCTGAGTGGGTCGCCGGGGGCGGTGGCGGGCAATGCTTCATCGATGCGGTGGATGAGCGGTAGCGAGACCTGTTCCATCATGGCGAAGAAGAGGTCGGGTTTGTTTTTGAAGTGCCAGTAGATGGCGCCACGGGTGACACCCGCCTCCCGGGCGATCAATTCCAGCGTAGTGCGACTGACGCCACGCACGGCAAATATCTTGCGTGCCGCCGCGATAATCTCTTGTCGCGTCTGTTCGGTTTCGGTTTTGTTTTTGCGTACCATAAAGAGAATTGACTCAGTTAGCCTGTGCCAGCGGTACGGCACTTTCGGTGGACCAGCCGCCACCCAGCGCCTTCATTAAATCGATGCTGTAGAGCAGTTGTGCCTGCTGATTTTGCAGCAGCCCCTGCTCAGCACTGTTGGTAATACGCTGCGCATCGAGCACTTCAAGGTAGCTTGAGTAACCGGCATCGTAGCGCAGTTGTGACAGGCGCAGGGCGTTGCGGGCGGCGTCGGTTTTGGTTTGCAGGTCGATTACTGAGGCGCTGCTCTGTTCGATATTGGTGAGTGCATCGGCTACTTCTTTAAAAGCATTCTCGACCGCCTTTTGGTAGCTTGCCAGCGCCTGACGTTGTACCGCTTCAGCCCCGCGACTACGTGCCGAATTTTTTCCGGCATCGAAGAGAGGCAAAGTGGCACCCAGGCCGAGTGACCAGATTCGCGCACCGCTGTTGAGTACGTCGCCCAGCTCTTTGCTCTGGCCGCCAAAGTTGCCGGTGAGGGAGAAGGTGGGCAGCTGTGCCGCTTGGGTATAACCAATTCTGGCGTTAGCGGCGATCAACGTCTGCTCCGCCTGTTGCACGTCGGGACGGTGTTCAATCAGTGTCGAGGGGAGGCCGACGGGGGGTGTCGCTGTTGGCAATGGGTTTTTTGGCGCAGTAGCGATCTTGAGATCGGGCTTGCCGCTGATTAAGGCTAGCTGGTGTTCCATCAACGTTCGTTGCCGTTGCAGTTCACGCAGCTGCAATGAAACATCGCTGCGCGCCACTTGGGCCTGATTGATATCCAGTTCCGAGGCGATCCCTCCTTTGGCACGACTCTTTATCACGCTCAGTGCTTCGTCGCGAGCCGCAAGTGTCCGTTGGCTGATGGCGATCTGGGCATCCAGTGAACGCAGTGTGAAATAGGCCTGGCTGATGGTGCCTGCGAGGGTGAGTGCCACCACGTCATGGGCGTAACGGCTGCCGAGCATCTGGGCGCGAGCACCCTCGGTGGCACGTTTGAGTTTGCCCCATAAATCGATTTCAAAGGAGGTGGATAGCGCCACTCTGTTGGAGTTGGAAATGAGCGGCGTACCTGTGGTCAGTGGTTGTGCATTCAGAGCGCTGGAGCGTGAGCGGCTGCTGGTGCCATCGAGATCGATCTGCGGCAACAGGCTGGCGCCGGTTGCATCCAGCACGGCCACGGCCTCGTCAATCTGTGCCACCGCCCGCTGTAGATCTCTGTTGTTGTGCAGTGCGGTTTCAACCAGCTGATTGAGCGTGGCATCGTTGTAGAGTTTCCACCAGTCGCGACGGATCATCTCGGCAGCATCGTTCTGCTGTGTCCCTTCGGTGTACGCCGTTGGCAGGGCGACAGTGGGGCGCTGGTAATCGGGGCCGAGCGTACAACCGCCGAGCAATATCAGCAACGTCACTACGCCGAGCCTTTTTGAGCATTGCGTCTTCATGTTTTATCCTCCTGCGTTGTGGTCACAGGTTGCGTTTTATGTGGCTGATGCGAGGGACGTGGCGTGCGTGCCAGCAGTGAGAAGAAGAGCGGTACAAAGATCGGCGCGATGAAGGTGGCGACGATCATGCCGCCAAACACGCCGCTGCCCATCGACTGTCGCGCTGCCGCACCGGCACCAGTGGCAAAGACCAGTGGCAACACGCCAAAGACGAAGGCGAGGGAGGTCATGACGATGGGGCGGAAGCGCAGCCGTGCCGCCTCCAGCGCCGCATCGATGGAGTTCATCCCCTCTTCCATGCCTTGCATAGCGAACTCCGCGATTAGGATGGCGTTTTTTGCCGCCAGACCGATCAGTACGATCAGTCCGATCTGGAAGTAGATGTCATTGTCGAGACCGCGCAGATAGACAAAGCCCAATGCTCCGCCCACCGCAAATGGCACCGCTAACAGAACCGCCACCGGCACACCCCAACGTTCATAGAGCGCCGCCAGGATCAGGTAGACCATGATCAGGGCAAAGCCGAAGGCAAAGACCGAGGCACTGCCGGTACGTTTCTCTTGGAATGCTTGGCCGGTCCATTCGATGTCATAGCCTTTCGGCAAGTTCTCCTTGGCCACCTGTTCAACCGCGGCAATCGCATCGCCGGAGCTGAACCCAGCCTTGGCGCTGCCAAAGACCTTGGCGGCGATATAGCCGTTATAACGTTCCAGTTGCTCTGGACCAATGACCTTCGTCACCTTGATTAGTGCCTTGAGCGGGATCATGGTGTTGGTCGTTGTCGAGCGTACATAAATGTTACCGAGGTCTTCCGGACTAGAACGGTACTGGGCGTCAGCCTGAATGGTGACGCGATAGGTGCGGCCTGACTTGTTGAAGTCGTTGACGTAGAGTGACCCCATCTGCGCCTGTAGTGCGGTAAAGAGATCGTTCACCGGCACACCTAAGGCCAGCGCTTTTTCACGATCAACATCTACCTGCAGCTGCGGCACGGTGGGCCGGTAGAAAGTGCGCAACCCCTCCAGTACCGGGTGATTGCCAAGCGCGGCGATAAAGTCGTTGGTTACCTGCGCCAGCCGTTGCGGATCGGGATCGCTGCGGCCACGCACATAGATTTCGAAACCGCCAGTGGCGCCGAGGCCACGGATCGCTGGCGGATTAAACGCGAAGGCGATGCCATCTGTCAGCATGAAGCCCTTACCACTTACCTCCTGGGTCAATTGCTGGGCCGTCTGTTGGCGATCCTCCCAAGGCTTCAGTGGCATGAAGATGGTGGCGGCGTTGGTTTTATTGCTGCCGCTGATGAGGTCAAAACCGTTGACGATGAAAATATTTTCGATCGCTTCATTGCCAAGCATCATGTTGCGTAGCTGGGTGGTGGTATTAGTGGTGCGTTCGAGGGTGGCGCCATCGGGTAGTTGCACGGCAGTGATGATGTAGCCCTGGTCTTCAGGCGGTACAAAACCACCGGGGATGCGCAGAAAGAGAAAGGTGACGCCAACCAGCAGCAACGCGAAGAGCGCCAGTGCGGCAATCCGCCATTTTAACGCCAGCGTCACGGCACCGAGGAAGTGTTGCGTGATCCACTGAAAGCTGCGATTGAAGAGTTTGAAAAATTTATTGGGTTCATGTCCCTCCTCTGAATGTGGCTTGAGCAGTAGCGCGCAGAGGGCTGGCGTCAGCGTCAGTGCCACAATGCCGGAGAGCACCACGGCAATCGCCACCGTTACCGCAAACTGACGGTAGAGCTGGCCAGCGATGCCGCCCAAGAAGGCGACGGGGATGAAGACCGCCACCAGCGCTAGCACGATACCAATGACGGCATTCTGCACCTCGCGCATCGCCTCGACCGCCGCATCGAAGGGTTTGAGTTTCTGCTCACGAATTAGTCGTTCGACGTTTTCCAGTACCACAATGGCGTCATCGACCACGATGCCGACCGCCAGCACCATGGCGAAGAGGGTGAGAGTGTTGATGGAAAACCCAAACAGCCACAACCCAGCAAAGGTGCCGATCAACGACACCGGCACGGCAATCATTGGAATCAAGGTGGCGCGCCAGCTTTGCAGGAAGACAAATACCACCAGCAGTACGATCACAGCGGCCTCGGCCAGCGTGTGCGTTACCTCGCGGATCGAGGCGGCGACGAAGCGTGTGGTGTCATAGGGGATCAGATAGTCGACATCCTCGGGGAACTGATCCTGTTTCAACGTTGCCATCGTCTCCCTGACGGCATCGGCGACATCAAGAGCATTGGCACCAGACTGGAGGAACACTGCTACCGCAATCGCTGGTTGGCCGTTAACGCTGTTGGCTTGGTCATAGCTCTGGGCACCGAGTTCGATGCGCGCCACATCCTTGAGACGCAATACTCCTTTGGGGCCGTTGGAGCGGAGGATGATATTGCCAAACTCCTCCGGTTGCAGCATGCGGCCGCGCGTAGTGACGGTGTAAACCAGTTGTTGCCCTTTGGGTGCCGGATCAGCGCCTATTTTGCCAGCGGCGTATTGGGCGTTTTGCGAGTTGATGGCGTTGGTGATGTCGCCGGTGGTGAGGCCGAGCTGGGCCATCCGATCGGGTTTAAGCCAGATGCGCATCGAATAATCCCGTGCGCCAAAGATCATCACATCCGCTGTGCCGGGGATGTGTTTAAGCTCATCGACGATGTTGAGGCTGGCATAATTGGACAGATAGAGCATGTCATAGGTGCTCTTGGGTGAATTGAGCGCCACTACCAAGAGAATATTCTGCGACCGTTTTTCCACGGTTATGCCGTTGCGCCGCACCTCTTCAGGTAGGCGTGGTGTTGCCAGTTGCACGCGGTTATTGACATTGAAGGTGGCCTTATCTACATCGGTGCCGACTTCAAAGGTCGCGGTGATTGAGAGTGTGCCATTGGAGGCGGCCGTCGAGTTGAAGTAGAGCATCCCCTCGACACCCGAGAGCTGCTGTTCGATGGGGGCTGCCACCGTCTTGGCCAGTGTCTCTGCCGAAGCACCGGGATAGACGGCGGTAATCGTTACCGTCGGCGGTGCGATTTCGGGATACTGAGCAATCGGCAGAATATTGGCCGAAACTAATCCCGCCAACACCAGGATGATGGCCAGCACGGTGGCGAAGATGGGGCGTTCTATAAAAAATTTTGACATCATGGCATGGGGTTCGCTCTGTTGCGACGCTGAATTAACAGGGATGTTTAGTGCTTGGCACCAGCGGCAGCTTTGTTATCACCACCCATCGGCTCGGCAGGCATCTCACCCGGGGCGTGCGGCATTACTGCTGCACCAGGGCGTAGCTTCATCAAGTTATCAATGATCACCTTGTCGCCCGGTGCCAGCCCTTTGGTCACCACCCAGTTATGCCCGGACCAGCCATCGGTCTCTACCGGGCGCGGTGCTACGGTGTTATCAGGTGCAACGGTAAAAAGCAGATTGCCTTGGTCGGTTTGTGCCAGCGCCGCTTGTGGGATTAGATAAGCCTCGCGCTCCCCCATGGATACTTGAACGCGGACAAACTGCCCGGGCAGCAACAACTGATCGGGATTAGGGAACTCGGCACGCATCTCCACCAAACCGGTTCTACTGTCCACCGTCGAGGCTGAAAAATTGATATTGCCTTTGGCCTCATAGCGGCTGCCATCGGCCAGTACCAGCGTTATTTCACGACTGCCTTTGGCCTTGCGTAGCTGCATGGCCTCGCTCTCGGAGAAGGAGAAACGCACCCACATTGGATCAATGATGTGAATGGTCGTTAGCAAGCTGGATGGGGTGCCGGCGGCAACTAGGGTGCCCTGAGAGAACTGCGCACGCTCAGTCACGCCGGAGATCGGTGCCGTGACATTGGTGTAAGAGATATTCAGCTCGGCGTCACGCAGTCGCGCTTCATTCACCTGCTGTGACGCCAGCGCCGATTGCAGCGTCGTGTTGGCATCGTCAAGTTCGCGGCTGCTGATCGCCTTC
Organism: Tenderia sp. (SeqCode); assembly: GCA_043755075.1. Lineage (GTDB taxonomy): Bacteria > Pseudomonadota > Gammaproteobacteria > Tenderiales > Tenderiaceae > JAKFXL01. The sequence goes on along the minus strand of JAYUTP010000058.1, from coordinate 13,237 downwards.
TCATCCACCAGCGGCTTGAGTCGCGCCGCCTCGCGCTGTGCTCGTTCCAGATTGGCCTTGTCCTGCGCCAGTGCCGCCTGAGCCTGCGCTAGGGCAATCTCAAACGGGGCGCGATCAATAGTGAAGAGCGTCGCCCCAGCCTTGACCCGGTCGCCCTCGGTGTAATGCTGTTGCAGCAAAATACCGGAGACACGGGCGTGCACTTCAACATTTTTTGAGCCTGCCGTCTGACCCACTGCCTGAATGAGGATGGGAACACGCTCACTCTGTACCTCAATCACGGTCACCGGCATCGGCGGCATCGCTCCCCCCTTGTCCGTACCCGCTGGAGCTGTAGCCTGATCGCTCTTGCTGCAACCGCCAAGCAGTAACAGCAAAGCAGCCGTACCTGCCACGAACCGCAATTGGTTAATACGGGGCAAGAAAAATGGATGGGCAAAGAGTGTCATAAAAAGGCTCCCGATCGACAGGTAATGGGTGAATAGCAGGCATTATATACAAACATGAATGTATGTATATGGCTATGTATTAGGGTTGTTCATCTCTTCTTAATGCTATTAAGTGATGAAAAAATGGCTGTGATGCATCAGCCTAACTTGGCGAGTCTGCTCCTCGTCGTGTTTTAGGCATTAGATAAGACGAGGGCTAAGGGGAGTTGGTCTTCAATACGGCTATGCTATAAACAGCAAGAGAACGGCCAATGAAGAGAGACAATTGATAGTGAGAAGGGGTAGTTATGCAGTGTCTTAAGTACGCACTCTTGATTGCGACGCTATTCATGAACGGATGCGCACCAATCTCGGTGCGCAATGACAGTTGGTCAACGCCAGATAAAGCACACCATTTTGGTGTGTCAGCCTTGATAGCTGCCGCCGCAGCGCAAAGTGCCAAAAATCACGAACATAGCGATTGTGAGGCATTTCGTATTGGTTTTGTGGTGTCGTCAGGTGCAGGGATTGCCAAGGAAGTTGTGGATGAAAACATCCGTCATACAGGCTGGAGCTGGCGCGATCTGGTGATGGATGGTCTGGGAGCGCTTGCGGGGAGTTGGGTGGTAGCACCGTGCCGGTGATTGTCTCTGCGAGTACTTCTTTGTAGGGCTGGTGATCTTCGTGGTCGAGGTTATCTATTTTTCAGAAAACCAGGTGAAGCAGTTCGATGTCGATCATCGTCGGTAACCATAGTCACGGTCTTCTTGTTGTACTTGACCAATACTCTCGATTTAACGTGCAGAAAATAATGCCATGCAGGTCAGACTCACCCTAAAGGGTACAATAGGTACGTTGTTTGCGCTCCCGGGCTTTTTCACCGAGTGGGCACAAAAGGCATGCCCACCCTTGGCTCCTAAAACTTCAGTAACAGCACCAGATGAGCGAAACTATCCATCCCCTGCTTGCCAAGTTCCGAGTTGATCTTGGACAGAAATTCTTGGTCATGCTCGATACCACGAGAGAAGCGATAGAAAGAGTTGATTGCCACCTGATCCAGCGTTGTTTTTATCTCCTCAGGTGACAGGGTCTCGGGTGATTCGACCAGACAGTTCAACTCTGGGTGGCAAAAGAAGAAAAACTTCACCACCGCAATCCGCACGATCAGGTTCTGCATGTGGCTGAATAGGGAAGGAGATTTTATGAACAGATCCTTGAACCAGAAGTTCTTGCTGTAGTTCTCAACGTATTGATCAATGATTGCGCCAAACCGATTGCGCAGAAGATCGCGCCGTTGCTGATAGCGGCTGAGCATCATTTCAAAAGCTTGATTCAAATCAATGTCGGCGGTGAGCTCGATATTGTTGGCTGTGAATACCATGTGTATGCCATTGTCTTCGAGAATGGCTTGGATCAATTGCGACAGAATGCCCTTGTGGCTGATGCGCCCCATGATAATGGTCTGAAGCAGTGACATGGAAAACGCTGACGATTGCGGCAGTGATTCAAATTCGCTGTGCAGATCATCCATGTAGCCTGGCGTCAGCATCAAATCCAGTTCATGTACTATTTTGCTCTCATCAATCTCGGTGGCACCATCGTAGACATATTCTGATACCTGTCTGGCAAAGTAGAGTGCGATGAAGAGACGGCTATCGAAGGGGATATTCTGATTCGAGAGCAGTTGCAGCATGACCTCCCGAAAGTCGTTGACATAACTGAGGTAGCGATTAGCGGGGCTGTTTGATTGTGAATGGTAAAAACTGACGTTCTGCTTCAGCAATGGTTGCGCATCGAACTCCACCAGCTCAGCGGCAGTCTCATCCAACAGACAGAGACGCGCCGCCTCTGGGCAGGAGAGGGTCAGCCCCAGTTGAATGGTCTCGCCAATCATCGACACCTGTCGCGGGTACTGGCGGCAGATAATGCTTAGATAAGACTCGCCATATCGTTTGTGAATATTGCAGAGCAGGTCGGAGGTGTCGAGAAAAGGGCACGAGCCATTGTCCCTCATCATGATGACGGCATGGTAAGCGCTTTTGTTCTTTGCCTCTTTTCTGATGTTGGACTTAAATTGATTATGCGGCAGCACCTTTTTCAGTCCTTCATAAGTACCACGCTCCATGCCCACATTCCAACCATGACAGCAGTTATCCGGGCAGTCTGGACCGATGCATTTAAAGTTTTTCACATACTTGAGGGTGATGCCTTTTTGGATGGGGGTATGGCTCATGTCCGGTGTCCTATTCGTGGCTGAACTTCCAGTTGTTCAATGACAATGTAGCTTTGATTAATATTAATGTGGCTCATGGCGACCTGATCGACACCCATGGTACAGACCTTAAGGAAATTTTGAATAACTTCGCTCGTCCTGAGCCTGTAGCGATTATCTTTTTGTGCAAACTCAATTTCGTGTAGAAATCCCATCAGCCATCGCTCCTCGGCGGATCGTGAACAGGGTTTAGCATACCAGCATAAATCATCTCCCCGTGCCGCCACAGACTTGTGTTTTGTAATTTTTAATATACAGAGATAAGCGTTAGCTGGCGGAACAGTTACGCACGCTGTGGTTGCTTGCAAGGTGTTGTTAAAGACTGCGTGAAATAGATGGTAATTTTCTGGAGTAGCGATTTTTTGTGTCTACAATTGAAAGTGGCTAAGGGTGGTGTTTTCCTTGTTTATAGAGTGGTTTAATGGCGGTGATCAATTGTGAATCTGGTTTGCTGCGCGTGGGGGATTAATGGAACACAGACTGTACCGGCGTGAGCCTTTTGATTTTTTGGTCAGATTGATTAAGGACGGGCGTGTGGTGGCCGCCGTTCGGTCGATTGATATGAGTTCAGGTGGGGTGGGGATCGAAACGTCTGGTGTATCTCTCCATTCGGGTGAGGGGGTGGTGGTTGATTTTTGCAAGCCTGGCTATCCCCGTGGTATCGGTTGTAGTTTGACTGCAATGGTGATTCACACCGACCCGAAAACCACAGGGTTGATGTTTGCTAATGAGGCCTCGCTGTATAAGATCGTTCATGAGCATGGCGATGGGTTGGAAGAATATTATGAGCGGAAATAAGAGTGTGATGAGCTGACTTTAGCGGTCGGTAGAGGTGAGTTCACCAGTGTCTATCCTATTTTGGAGGAGGACAATGAATAGCATGTGATGCTGGTTTAAAGCATCTCAATCATGAAATTGATACGGAGTGATATCAAGGCCGTTATCGGTGATGGAGATAAGCTTCGACCCCCCATGAGTCCTTTCTGATCCGCTGTGTCAGTATGACAATTTACCGATGGTGGTGTGGGTAGAATGAATAAGGCCGTGGATAGAGCGGCCAAGGATCGTAGTACCACCAAGGTGGTGGGGTATTGGACACTGGCGATTCTGCTGTCTCGATCGGCCAGAGGTGTGACGTAGAGACCGTTACAACGGGGAAGGAATAGTTGTATTCACCAATGGTGCGTTTGATGACATTGGTAACGGTACCAGTGATGGTTAACAGACGGTCGTTGCTATAGACCACTGGATCGGAAAAACCGGAAAAATTGGCGATAAAACGACCGCCGCTGTCGCTTTCTGGTAATGGTTTGCCGTTACTGTTTAACGCTAAGCTGACTACTTCAACCCAAGTGTTTGATGACTTATTTTCAACGCCAGTGATCACGCCACCCCAACGGATTTCTGAACCTTTGAATTGTGTCGGGTCAGCCTGGATTTCTGCGATGCGCAGATTGCCTGTAATGGGGGTGGGCATCTGAGTAACGCAGCCTACAAGCATGGCGGCGGCAAGTGAAATTCCGAGTTGGTAACTGAATCTGAATATTTTCATAGCATGCCTCGCTTGCTGCGTTATAGCCGGGTGCAGCACTAATTTACTATAAAATAAAAGGCCCTCGTAGGAGGGCCCTGGCGAAAAGGAGTGTTGATTATTTTTTATCGTCTTTTTTGCTGGCCTTGTCGGTTTTTTTCTCAGCTTTTTTATCGGCTTTCTTCTCGGCCTTGGCATTTGCTGGGAGCAACGCATTCAATCGGGCCTGATCTGATTGAGTGGCGACATCTTCAAAGCGGTTGATTATTTTTGCCAGCTCGCGCTCGCTATCGGCAGCGCTGATCTGCCGCATCACTGCCCACACCTCCTGCTTTCCATCATCGTTGAGGGTGCTGTTAAAGCTGAGCAACCCCTTGGCCAAGCGCTGTTCATTGGCAGAGGCGGCATTGTTGGCAAGACTTTTCAAGACCTCACGTTGTTTATTGTCGGGGGTTTTATTCATCTTTAGCATGATCTCCGCCATCTGCTGGATGGCGAGGGATGTTTCAGCATGGGCGGTCTGGATGCCAGCTGCAAAGGGTATGGTCAGTGCCAGACAGAGTGCTCTCAGTTTCACTATGATTCCCCCTTGTGATGGGTGATTTTATTTAGATTGCTTACCTTACGGCCTAGGGTGCGGTTATGTCTACTCTGGTGGTACGTGGATGCATATACGGGTGTGTAAAGGTATAGTTGGCACCATCTGAATAACCATGATGGATGTTTGACCATGTATAAAAAAGTGATTCTGGTAACCCTTATTGCAGTGCTGGCGGCGTGTGCGGTTTCACCCACCGGGCGCAAACAGTTTATTTTCATGCCCGAATCACAGATGGTGGTGATGGGGGTGCAATCATTTAGTCAAATGAGGGATGAGACCCCTCCGGTTAAAGATGCCATTATCAACAGTTATGTACAGTGCGTGGCAGACGCCATCACTCGTTTACCCATGGTGCAGGAAATCAGCGCCGATTGGGAGGTGGTGGTCTTTGATGCGCCAGAGGTAAACGCTTTTGCTTTGCCCGGCGGTAAGATTGGTGTCTATAAGGGAATGCTGCGGACGGCTGAAACAGCTGATCAGCTGGCGGCGGTGATGGGGCATGAGGTGGGGCACGTGCTGGCGCGCCACGGCAACGAACGCGTCTCACAGAGCTTTGCCGTGGGGCAGACACTTTCAATTTTGGATAATTGGATGGCAGCCAGCAACAGCGCTAACCGCCAGATGGTAATGTCCGCCCTTGGTTTGGGCAGTCAGGTTGGGGTGCTGCTGCCTTTCGGCCGTCTGCAGGAGAGTGAGTCTGACCAGATTGGTCTAACATTGATGGCTCAGGCCGGTTTTGATCCCCGCGAAAGTGTAAAGCTGTGGCAGAACATGGGCAAGGGTGGTGGCCAGCAGCCACCGCAATTTATGTCAACTCACCCCTCCCATGATACACGCATCAATGAGTTAAATAAGGCGATGCCGCAGGCACTGATGCTCTATCAACAAGCCAAGGCAGCAGGCAAACGCCCGGGGTGCAAGGTTCCTCGGCTGTAATTTTATGTTACCCACAAAAGCTGTGGATAACTATGTGCATGAAGTGGGGGAATATAGGCTAAATCCTTGTTGTGACAGCCCCAATTTTAGATTGGCGAGAACTTGACCAGTTATTGTCATTTTATATAAATCAATGAGTTATGATTTTCTTGCCAAGTTATTGAATATTCCGGGCTGTTTTTGCGAAGTGATGGTTTTTTACTGTGTATAAACAGCATGTCAAGACTTGACATGCACTATTTTGAGGCCCGGATGTCATGAATTTGTCGCTAGGGGGGAGTGAAAAGGACTGCAAATCGCAGCCCTTTTTATTGCCGGTTGTATAAGGGATTACTGAGTTTTGCTCTGTGACAGCACATAGGTAGTGAGGTCGGTCAGCGCCTGGCCCTGAATGTTAAGAAAACTGGGCATACCCATACTGCCTTTGGCAATTTTCATGGCGATGGCATCCTGATTACTCATTTTCTCGTCGAGTTCAAAGGTGTACTCCCCCTTGGATTCATGGCAACTGGCACAAACGCTCTTGAAGGTATCTTCACCAGTGGCGCCCGGGGGAGGAGTGAAGTCGTTGGTGCGGGCACAGCCCATTAGACCGATGATGGTGAGGGATGTTAATAGGTGCATTGGTTTCATGAGCGTTCCTCAGGGGTTGGGGGAGTGTCGGCGCGCATCCTAGCAAGGTTAGATGCTGATGGGAACGGTTAACTTCCATCACTGGCTAGATATTTATATAGTTAATTTTTTGTGCGGAAATAAGCTCAAAATGCTCATGTACTGCGCGTACACTCTGTTTTTTCATTTATTTGCCCAAAGCGCTTCGCGGGGCAGTCTCTCCCTCTCGCTCAGAAGCACCTGTTTTTGGTGCCCTCGCGGCTTAATCGAATTGATGGAGACGGCGCAGTGGTCTGGTTAAGTGGATCATTTTACGAGCACAGTTTGGTGCCGAACCGTTGGCAATACGTTACTCCGGTCACCAATTTGGTGTTAACGCCATGCGTCTTGGTGATGACCACGCCAAACTTGGCCTTGTAATAATTTTGCTGTCAGCATGTTCGAACTGTCGATAAATTTTACAGTCAATGGCCGATAGGCATATGCTAATGCGTAAAGCTGGTTATGTCATACTCTGTTTTGACGGTGTTTTTACAATGGGATCTGTCGATTAACTAAATGATTTAATAGGGTTTAACTTTACAGCTACTTTCCAACCATTAGGTATATATTTTTAATGTGGCGTATTTTTTGCATGTAAATTTAGATAGTAAAGATAATTTTATTCCAAGCTTACATTTATAAGGACAAACCATGTTTAAATTCAAAGCTGCTGTCGGTACAGTCCTGGCGCTCTCCGCACTTTCCGCGAATGCAGGCATTCTTAGCTACTCAAGTTGGGCCGCCTATAACGCCGCCACCTTGGGCGATAATACGACGATCACCTTCGAAGCACAGCAAACGATCCCTAGCGGGGCCACTTCTTATGGTAGTTCCTTGAGTGTGGGGGACGTCACCTTCACCAGCAATCCTTCAAGTCTGTTTGTTATCTCACCTAACATCTACGTTACTCCATTCACCTCCAATTATCTGAATAACAACAGTCAGGGGGAGCAGGTCGGCGTCTCGTTTCTGAATCCGGTATATGGTTTTGCCATGGATTTCGGTACGGTTTTCAACTGGGGAACGGCTATCTCCATGGACATCATCGTCAGCTTCGCTGGGGTTTCAACCACGCTAGCACTTCCTGGTGAGTTGATTAATCCTGGTATTCCGTTGTCGTTCATTGGTTTTACGTCAGATACGGTATTTGATTCAATCATCATCAATGACCCGACGCAAGGCTTGGCAATTGACAATTTCACCTATGCTAGGACGAGCAGCACCCCAAACACCCCCCCAAACAACCCCAACACTGGAGCTGTACCCGAGCCCGCAACGCTAGCGCTGCTTTGCCTTGGTATGGCTGGACTGGGTTTTGCCCGTCGCCGTAAAGTGTAACTATTTTATCCGGCGAGCAAAACGGCGACTTAGGTCGCCGTTTTTTTTTAGCCATTTATAAAGGTGCTGGCTGACTCTAAAATCGAGCCCGGTTAAGACACTTATCCTAGTCTGTGACACTCGCCCGCCGGACAAAGTAAGTGGTTATCTGACAGGCGTAGCTCGCGTGAAGATCGCGGCAGACATCGCTGAGTCTCCCCATGAGTTGTTTGAGTTGGCAGAGACACTGAAATCGCTGGATTTTTCTGGTAATCGTCTGAGTTGTCTGCCGTGTGATGCTCATCGTTTCAAGAAACTGTGGATTCTATTTCTTTCTGATAACAATTTTAACTGTTTCCCTGCGGTACTGGCGCAATGCCCAGTGCTGAGCATGGTGACGTTTAAGGTCAATCGGATTGGTGGTGCCAGAGGGTGCATTGCCGACGAAGTTTCCCTTTGCAGTTAACTTGCCGCCTTGGTGAAGGGGCCTCGGGCGTGATTTCGCAGGCGTGTTGGTAAAAACTTGGGGGAACTGTTGGGCTAGCGGGTGGGCCATCAGGAACAGAAGAGTGGTTTACTGTTGGCGCTGATCGATCAGGATTTCAAAAATTTGGCGGGGCCACCAAGTCTGGAGAGTTGTACGGGGGGTGTATGCCGCTGAGCGCAGCTTCAGGCAGCGGATTGTCTGTTGGAGGAGTTGCTGGGGCGGCGGGGACACGTCACCCCGTTTGAATAAGCTCTAGCGCTTCCGGCGATTCTGTTATTCACAGCGTTAACGAGACGCTTTATGTCGCTGAATGGCCTCTAACAAGCTGAACGGATATCTCTACCTAGCGTGATTTCTGCAATAATACGTGGACTTAAGTCATTGCAAAAAATAGGATCGATCCAGGATGAGCGTGGCAAATGACAGACAACGCATCGAGCAGCTGCGTGAACAGATAAACCATCACAACCACCTCTACTATGTCCTGGATGCCCCCGAGATTTCCGATAGCGAATATGATCGCTGGTTGCGCGAATTGCAGCAGCTGGAGGCGAGTCACCCGGAATTGATCTCCCCCGATTCTCCCACCCAGCGGGTTGGCGCTGCGCCAGTCAAGGCCTTTGGCTCGGTACGCCACTCAATGCCAATGCTCTCTCTCGATAACGCCTTTGATGAAGAGGAAGTAAGTGGTTTTGACCGCCGCGTGCGCGAGCGGTTGGGTGCCGATGTGGTGGAGTATGCGGTTGAGCCCAAGCTCGATGGCCTAGCCATCAGTATCCGTTATGAAAAAGGCTTGCTGGTGCAGGCGGCGACCCGCGGGGATGGCGTAACGGGTGAGGATGTGACCCACAACGTTCGCACTATCCCGACCGTGCCGTTGAAATTAATCGGTAATGGTTGGCCCGCTGTGCTGGAGGTGCGTGGCGAGGCCTATATGCCCAAAGCCAGGTTTGCGGCGTTCAATGAGCGCGCCCGCGCCAAGGGGGAGAAGGAGTTTGTCAATCCGCGTAATGCGGCGGCGGGGTCGCTACGGCAGCTTGATCCGCGTATCACTGCTGAACGGCCGCTGGCGCTCTACTGTTACGGTGTTGGTGAGGTCTCGGCCGACTCACTGCCACGCAATCACTTTGCCATTCTGGAACAGCTCAAACAGTGGGGCTTCTGCATCAATCCGGAGATCCGGGTGGTGAAGGGCGTGGCGGGGCTGATGGAGTATTTCGCCGTGATCGGTGTTAAACGCAGTAATCTGCCCTATGAGATCGATGGTGTGGTCTATAAGGTGAATGATCTGGTGCAGCGCGAGGTGCTTGGTTTTGTCTCACGCGCGCCACGCTGGGCCGTGGCCCATAAATTCCCGGCCCAGGAGGAGATGACCACTGTTGAAAAAATTGAGGTGCAGGTGGGACGGACCGGAGCCATTACGCCGGTAGCCCGACTGAAGCCGGTCTTTGTCGGCGGTGTTACGGTCAGTAACGCCACCCTTCATAACGCCGACGAGGCGCAACGTAAGGATGTGCGTGTCGGTGATACCGTGATCGTGCGTCGTGCCGGTGATGTGATTCCTGAGGTGGTGAGTGTGGTGCTCTCAAAACGGCCAGACGGCGCCATCGCGTTTGTGATGCCGCCACACTGCCCGATCTGCGGCTCCGATGTCATCAAGCCGGAAGGTGAAGCGGTGGCCCGTTGTAGTGGTGGGCTCTATTGCGCGGCGCAGCGCAAGGAGACTATCAAACACTTTGCCTCACGCCGGGCGATGGATATCGAGGGGCTGGGTGACAAGCTGGTGGAACAGCTGGTGGAACAGCTGGTGGATAGCGAGATGATCCGTGACCCTGCCGATCTCTACTCACTGAGACAGGAGCAGCTGGCAGCGATGGAGCGCATGGGCGACAAGTCCGCCGCCAATATCATTGCGGCATTGAACAAGAGCAAGACGACAACGCTGCCGCGTTTCCTCTTTGCCTTGGGAATTCGTGAAGTAGGGGAGGCGACGGCACAGGCACTGGCTAATAAGTTTCTCACGCTTGAGGCGCTGATGTCGGCGAGTGAAGGTCAATTACAACAGGCGCCTGATGTCGGGCCGGTGGTGGCCGCCCATCTTCACGCTTTTTTTAGTCAATCTCACAACCGTGAATTGATCGACAAGCTGATCAAGGCAGGCGTGAAATGGCCAGTGGTGGAAATGTCACCCGCTGCCGCCCAGCCACTGGCAGGTCAGACGGTGGTGCTGACAGGAAGCATGGAGTCACTGACACGTGATAAGGCCAAAGAACGTCTACAATTGCTGGGAGCCAAGGTGGCCGGCAGCGTCTCCAAGAAGACCAGTTTTGTGGTGGCGGGTACCGAGGCAGGTTCTAAATTGGCCAAGGCCGAAGAGTTAGGGATAGAAGTGCTGGACGAGATGACGCTGCTGGCGTTGCTGCAACGTTATGAACAGGGGTGAATAATGCCCCAGCCTTAAGGTGAGGTGGGGCGTGCGAATGACTTACTTGGCGAGCTCGATTTTCGCGGCCTGTTGTAGCTTTACAAGATGTTGATTAACAGCCTGATCCTGTAAGTTCTTCATGATCTGGTCACGTACTGTATCGAAGGGTGGTGGCTGAACCGGACGATTGGCCTCTACTAAAATAACGTGCCAGCCATAGTCAGTTTTAATCGGTGTGGCGGTGAACTTACCGGGTTTGAGGTTGACCATTGCTTCGGCAAAGGTGGCGGGGAATTTTTCTGGGACTACCCAGCCTAAATCGCCGCCGCGCAATGAACTGCTGTCCTTTGAAACGGTTTGCGCCACACGGCCAAAGTCTTCACCTTTTTTAAGACGGGCGATAACCCCTGTGGCATCAGTTTCGGTGGGCACCAGGACGTGTCTAGCGTGGTATTCGATCCCTTTGCGTGAGCCGATCTGCTGGTCGTAGATGGTGCGAGCCATTGCCTCGGTGACGGGATTGGCCTGTAGTAGTGTAGCGACATAGGCTTGGGCCAACACTGTACGGCGCATCTCATTCAGAGAGGTCTGAACGGCGGGCTGTTGGTCGATTTTCTGTTTTAATGCGTCCTGATATATCAGTTCACGGCCAACGTAGGTTTGTAGCATTTGACTGCGGACGTCTGGATTTTGCAAATCACTCTGTGGTGCATTGGCGCGAACGTAGTTGAGGAGCTGTTCTTGAGTGATCGGTTGACCATTGACGGTGGCAACTGGGCGTACCTCTTGTGCTATGACCGAGCAGTTAAAAAACGCTGTGGATGCCGTAAGGCAGAGCGTTGTAATGAGGCTTGCCCCTCTCTTAATGAACATATTTAACTTCCTATTAATGTAGTGCGATTTTAAATATTCGGCGGCTAATTTATCACTATCATCCTGATGTTGCCACGCATGCCAGCATGTTTACTGGGGGAGGGCGGCGTGAATGCTCAGGGCATGGACTTCGGTCTGCATCAGATCAGCGACGGCGGCGTACACCAGACGGTGACGCTGGATCAGCGACGTGCCCTCAAAGGCGCTAGTGCAGATGTTGACGGTGAAGTGTCCCATGCCTTCGGCACTGCTGTGGCCGGCGTGTTTGTGGCTGTCGTCGATGATCTCCAGTGATTGCGGCGCAAGCTTCTCTTCGAGGCGCTGGCGAATCATTTCGATACGCTTGTTATTCATCTCAGGGCAGTACCTTCTTGAAGGGTTTGACGGTGACTTTGGCATAGACACCGGCGTTGACATAAGGGTCGGCATCAGCCCACTGTTGTGCGACTTCAATTGAGTCAAACTCAGCAACAATCAAGCTACCACTGAAACCTGTGGGGCCGGGATCGACAGCATCGATCACTGGGAACGGGCCGGCTAAAATCAAACGGCCTTGATCGCGCAGGATGGTGAGTCGTTCAAGATGGGCTGGACGCGCCGCCAGTCGTTTTTCCAAGCTGTTGTTGACATCTTCACCGATAATGACGTAGAGCATCATAATTCCTCTTTTTTATTTGTCTGTGTTGTCGCGGGCGTTTCAATATCATTAGTTTCTTTGGGCTCTTTGATGTAACGACCAATAAAAAGTGCCTGGGCGATGATGAAGAGGAAGGTTAGACCGAGCATGCCAAACATCTTGAAGTTGACCCAAGTATCAGTATCGAAGTTATAGGCGACATAGAGATTGAGAAAACCAGTGGCGATGAAAAACAGTGCCCAGGCACTGCTAAGACGCCCCCAGATTTTCTGTGGTAGCTCAATTGATGCCTCCATCATGCGCTGTATGATGGGCTTTTTGCCGATGAACTGGCTGCCGATGAAGACAAGACCAAAGGCCCAGTTGACTACGGAGACCTTCCATTTGATGAAAGCCTCATCTTGGAAAATCAGCGTCATGCCACCCAGTACGGTAATCAGTACTAGGGTGATGACATGCATTTTTTCGACGCGGCGATGCTGAAGCCAGAACCAGCCTACCTGAATGAAAGAAGCCACGATGGCGACGGCGGTGGCAACAAATATGTCGTAGACCTTGTAGGCCAGAAAAAAGAGCAGTATCGGGAAAAAATCAAAAAGAAATTTCATGCGGCACCTAGGTTTTGGCGAGTCTACTTAAACAGCGAACTCGCGTTATAAAGGCGAAAATTCTATCATAAGAGGTCTAGCAGTCTGTCAGACTTAAAGGAAATCGGCTGGAAATCTGTCTGACTGGCCCATATTTCGCCGCTTTTTGGTTATATAGGATAATTATTGATCTGCAAAATCGAAAAATCTGTCCTCGGCCCAGCCAAATTTTCGCTTCGATTCTTCAAGTCAGACAGGCTGCCATACATTGCGTTACTTTAAAGATAGGCTTTGATGAATTCAGACAAACACAAAAAATACGACCTCCATTGTCACTCCATTGCTTCGGATGGAGAGCTATCGCCTACAGACTTGGTGCGATACGCCGCCTTGCAAGGAGTGGAGGTGCTGGCGTTGACCGATCATGACGTTACCGATGGGTTGGCAGAGGCGGCGGCGGAGGCCAAACTGGCCGGAATTGAGTTCATC
>JAYUTP010000057.1:0-10948 GCA_043755075.1 Tenderia sp. (SeqCode) | reverse complement strand
AAACCACAGCCCGTCAAACCGGCCAGCATCGACAGTGAAAATTTTGAAGTAGGCGTTTACACCGGCATCCTTAGCGTCGAAGATTTTGGTAGCAACTCTGTTAACGGTGTTCGTTTCGCTTATCACGCCAGCGAAGATATCTTCCTCGAAGTCGCCTACGGTAAAAGCACCACCGAAAAAACCAGCTATGAACGGCTGCTCGGCTCCGTGCAACTGCTCACCGAAGCGGAGCGCCAGCTTAGCTACTACAATCTCTCGCTCGGCTTTAACATCCTGCCAGGCGAATCTTTTGCTGGCAGTGGTCGCGCTTTTCATACCGATCTCTATCTGATAGGTGGTATTGGCAGCACCCAATTTGCCGGCGATAATCGTCGCACTATTAACCTCGGCTTTGGTTATCGTGCCATCATGAATGACTGGCTGGCGCTGCACCTCGATGCCCGCAACCATATCTTCGATATCGATCTGCTCGGCACACAAAAAAAAAACCACAATCTTGAGTTTCACACCGGGCTCACACTATTTTTCTAAATGGAGAACCGCATGTTGATAAAACGCACCCTAATACTTGTCTGGCTCTGCTGCATAGCCACCGGCTTCACAACGGCCACTGCTGCAGGAAAACATCCATCGCCAGACTTCACGCTCAAAAGCAATAGTGGCAAAAACATAAAATTAAGTGAATTACGTGGCCAAGTGGTCATGCTCAATTTTTGGGCGTCATGGTGCGCGCCCTGCCGCCAAGAGATGCCGGCGCTTGAGCAGATACACAAAAAATATCAGCCGTTAGGCTTCACTCTGCTCGGTATCAATGTCGAAGAAAATAGCAACGATGCCATTAAGTGGCTCAAGGGAGTGAGCGTGAGCTTCCCGATACTCTTCGACAATCAGAGTGACGTCAGTGAACTCTATGGTGTCTCAGCCATGCCCACCACGATCATCATCGACCGTGATGGCAACATCCGTTATCTGCATCAAGGCTATCAGCCAGGCGTCGAGAGTGAGTACCAGCAACAGATCCGCGCCCTACTGAAAGAGTGACGACTGCGCCGATGCGAGCCACACTAATATCAATGCTAATTATCGGGCTGCTATCGGTGAGTGGCTGCGCGATGGAGCCATGGGTAAAGCCCTATGAACGCGCCAAACTGGCTGATCCGATCATGAGTTTTGACTCCGACCCCATCTCATCAAGCTATATCAATCACGTCTACCAGGCACGTGAAGCCGCCCGTGGCGCTGAAGGTGGTCAAGGGGGTGGCTGTGGCTGCAACTGACCGCAATATGAGCATAAAAAATAATCTGCTTACACATCAATCGGGTGGCAGCCGCATCCGCCTCATCTGGACAGTGGCAGGCATTGCTTCCCTAGCAGCGGCCCTGCCGCTTACGGCCGCAGTGCTACCAGAAGATCGTTTTGATGCATTGTTTCACTATTATAATGGCGGCGGCCTTACGGTAGAGGGCCCCTCACTCCAGGTACGCAAACAGGTTGGTAACAACACTGCTCTGGGAGCCAGCTTCTATATTGACTCTATTACCAGCGCCTCAATTGATGTGGTTACCTCCGCCAGCAAATACACTGAAAAGCGTGAGGAGCACTCAGTCAGTGCCACCTATCTGCACGATAAAAGCACTCTCAATCTGAGCTATACCAACAGCGAAGAGAGTGACTTCATCGCCAAAAGCGCCCACTTCACAATTAGCCAAGATATGTTGGGTGATCTCACCACGCTATATATGGGTTATTCAAAGGGCTGGGATGATGTCTATAAAACACTTAAAACCGCTGGCAACATTGCGCGTGATCCCGATTTTTCTGCGGATGCCAAACGGCAGAATTTTCGCCTGGGCATTACCCAGGTCATCTCCAAGGAGTTGGTCGCCAATCTCAACTATGAGCTAATCACCGACAAGGGATATCTGAACAATCCTTACCGTATAGTGCATTTTACCGATGGCAGCACGTTACCCGAGCGCTACCCCAATACCCGCTCCAGCAACGCCATTGCCCTGCGGGCTAACTATTATCTTTCTTATCGGGCGGTACTGCATGGCAGCTATCGCCTCTATACCGATACTTGGGGCGTCAATGCCAACACCTTTGATATTGGCTATACCCATCCCTACCGTGAAAACTGGATACTCAAAGGCCACTACCGTGTTTACTCCCAGAACCGCGCCAGTTTTTATCAGGATCTGTTTGATCCCTATGCGCCACAAAACTACATGGCCCGCGACAAGGAACTAAGCAGCTTCAACAGCCAAACTTTAGGGCTGGGCATCAGTTACAACTTCATACAGCAAGGATGGATGTTTGCAGATAAGGGCGCACTAAATCTTGATGTCGATCACATGCAGTACAACTATGATGACTTTAGTGACCTGCGCAATAGCTCACCAAGCCCGTACCACTTCTCAACCAATGTGATACGACTCTATATGTCGCTTTGGTTTTGAGACCGGTTCGGCGGGTATCACACAAATCCGCCCCAAACATGAATCAGCCAACCATCATGTGATGCCAACCATCATGTGATGCCAGTTAACATACAAGCCAAGGCGACAAGCTCAGTCCTTAATCCCCGCCGCCAGAACTCCTCTCTCTATCAGTTCAGAAATAAAACCAAACTGGGTCATATCACGAATCCGCTGCGGATATAGCACCCCGTCAAGATGGTCACATTCATGCTGAACCACCCGCGCATGAAAACCCCGAGCTTCGCGCTCAATCAATCTGCCGTGCCTGTCATAACCGCGATATCGGATATGCTGGTAGCGGGGTACCAAGCCACGCATGCCGGGCACACTGAGACACCCCTCCCATCCCAATGCTTGTTCTCGGGAAAGAATCTCAATCTCGGGGTTAATCAATATAGTGGTAGGTACTGGCTCGACATTGGGATACCGGGGATTATTTTCAACACTGAAGATCACCAGCCGCAGACACTCCCCGATCTGTGGCGCCGCCAGCCCGACACCATTGACGTCCGCCATGGTGTCAAACATATCGTCGATCAGCGCCTCTAATGTCGCTGTGTTAAACTCCGCCACCGGACGCGCGGTCTGTAACAGAGTGGGATGCCCCATGCGCAACACCTGCCTAACCGCCATACCTTTTACCCTTGATTGTTATTAACCGGAATAATCATAACCTCTTCTATGCGCCCATTTATACGTTTACTCACAGCCCTGTTGTTGCCCATATTGGCCTTTGCAGCAACCGCCCAAGAACAAGACCAGGAACGTCCTGGCCGCTGGTATGAGGTGGAGATGCTACTGTTTGAACAGCGCGGCGCGAGCAATACCGAAGAGATGTCAGAAAACCCGGCGAAGATTGATACGACAGGGGCTATTGAACTGGTGGGCGGTGCCAGCCCGGCATCTGGCCAGCCGACGGCTTATCAGACACTGCCCGCCGAGAACTACCGATTGCGCGCCGCCTTCAACAAACTCAACGCCTCCAGCAAGTATCAGCCACTGTTTCAGACGGCGTGGCGCCAGAGCATCCCGCCACGGGAGCGGGCGGACCGCATCCATCTGAATGGCACTTCGGTAGATGGCATCATCACCATCGGCATCTCTCGTTATCTGCATGTGTCTACTGACCTACTTGTACAAAGAGACCCCGCCAACAAATTCCGCCTTCAGGGCACGCTGCGGATGCGCAGTGGCGAGGTACACTATATCGACCATCCCCAAGGGGGGATGTTGATTATGTTTACACCTTATACGCCATAGCCCCCTCCCTTATTTTAGGGAAGAGGCATTCACTCCAGCTCCGGCCCATCAACCTCCAGTAGCTCCGCATCTTCACCCTTCAGCAGCGCCTCCGGCATTTTTTTCTTGGCCTTGGCACCGAGCTTTTGCAACTGTTGGGTGCGCGCCACTAGGTTGCCACGGCCGTCGATGAGTCGGCTCTTGGCGGTCTGAAATGAGGACTGGGCCTTGTTGAGTTTGTCCTCGACATCAAGCAATGATTCGCCAAAGCGGACAAACTGGTCGCAGAGACCACCCGCCTTTTCGGCAATCTCCAGCGCATTACGATTCTGGTACTCATAACGCCAGATGTTATGGACGGTACGGAGTGTCGCCAGCAGCGTGGTCGGGCTGACGACGATAATGTTCTTATCGAACGCCTCGCGGAAAAGCGTCTGGTCACCCTCCACCGCCGTAATAAAGGCGGCTTCGATGGGGACAAACAGCAGCACGAAATCGAGTGAGTTAATCCCCGGCAGATCCTCGTAGTTTTTAACACTCAACCCTTTGATGTGGCTACGCAGTGAAGCGACATGTTCGCGCAGCGCCAATTGCCGTTCGGTCTCATCATCACTAGAGCAATAACGCTCGTAAGCGGTGAGCGACACCTTGGAGTCGATGACGATATCCTTGCCCTCCGGCAGATGCACGATCACATCCGGCCGCAGCCGCCTGCCTTCGTCGGTGGTAAAACTCCCTTGGGTGTCGTACTCACGCCCCTTGTGCAGGCCCGACTCCTCCAGCACCCGCTCCAGAATCACCTCGCCCCACGCCCCCTGCGTCTTGCTTTGCCCCTTGAGGGCGTTGGTGAGATTGATGGCGTCGCTGCTGATCTGCTGGTTAAGACTCTTGAGGCTGTTGATCTCATGGAACAGCGACATGCGATCCTTCGACTCTTTCTCATAGACATCCTCAACCTTGCGGCGGAAGTCACCGAGCTGTTCGCGCAATGGATTGAGTACCTGTTCGATATTAAGTTTGTTTTGATCGGTGAATTTTTTACTTTTCTCTTCGAGGATTTTGTTGGCGAGATTCTGAAACTCGGTGGTAAGCTGCCCCTTGGCCTCAGTCAACAATGCCAGTTTCTCAGCCGAATTTTTACGCTCTTCACTAAGCTGCGTTTCGAGGCGGGCGATAGTGGCACCCTGCTCGTTACCCTGCTGCTGCAAGGCTTGGAGCGATGCCTTGAGCGCATCAAGCTCGGCGAGCTGACGGCCAAGTTGTTCATCCCTGGAGTACAACTGCGCCTGCAGGGTGGCCTGCGCACTATCACTCCGACCTTTTAGCCAGAGCAGGGCCACGGTAGCACCGATCACAACACCCAGCACCAAATAGAGTAGCGGTAACAGAACATCCATCATCTTTATCCCAAGACCCATTAAAGGGCGCCTGCCAACTGTTATAGGTTGTCTTCGTGGCGGCAGTTTACTACATTGATCCACAAGATATTTCATCACTGATGACAGGATCACAATGAATAACCTCCATCATGAATTCCCCCATCTCAACGAACTGATCTACCTCAATCACGCCGCCGTTGCCCCTTGGCCGCGCCGCAGCAGCGAGGCCGCCGCTCGCTTTGCCGATGAAAACATGCGGCTCGGCTCCCAACACTATCCCAAATGGCTTTTGGTGGAACAGCGCTTGAAACGCAATCTGGCGCAGCTGATCAACGCCTCTGCCGACGACATTGCCTTGGTAAAAAACACCTCCGAGGCGCTCTCCTTCGTCGCCTATGGCCTGCAGTGGAACTCCGGCGACAACATCATCAGCAGCAATCAGGAGTTCCCATCCAACCGCATCGTCTGGGAATCACTCGGACGTCATGGTGTCGAATTCCGCGAAGCAGACCTGGGCGCTGGGCCAACACCTGAGGATGCGCTGCTGTCGTTGGTTGACCCACGCACCCGCCTCATCACCATCAGCTCGATTCAATTTGCCAGCGGACTACGCATGAACCTAGAGCGCATCGGTACATTCTGTCGTCAAAACAACATTCTCTTCTGTATCGATGCGATTCAAAGCATTGGTGCCTTGCAGTTTGATGTGCAAAAGATGCAGGCCGACTTCGTCATGGCCGATGGCCACAAGTGGCTATTGGGGCCAGAAGGGCTGGGGCTTTTCTACTGTCGTCCCGAAATACGCGATCAGCTGCAATTGACTCAGTACGGTTGGCACATGGTCGACCCATTAGGCGACTACACCACCCGCGACTGGCAAGTGGCCAACAGTGCACGACGCTTCGAGTGCGGCAGTCCCAACATGATTGGGATTCATGCGTTGGAGGCGAGTACAGCATTGTTGCTGAAACAAGGCATGGAGAGTGTCGAACAGCAGTTGCTGGCCAACAGCCGCTACCTGTTTGAGCAACTGGGTCAAACCGGCAAAGTGGAGTTGCTAAACAATCAGCAGCTTGGCCGCTATGGCGGCATCGTCACCTTTAGACCACGGCGCGGTGATATCAACACCCTATTCAAACAGTTGATCAAGAACAACATCTTCTGCGCCCAGCGTGGCGGCGGGATTCGTTTCTCACCACACTTTTACACTCCACACGAACAGCTGGATGAGGCGGTACGGCGGGTAGACGAATTTTTATCTAACCATTAACTGCACTGCAATTGATAACTAACCGCCTTGGGCATTTGCTGCCCGGAGCGGCTAGAGATTCATCAGGTAGTACTGAGTTCGTACACCTCCTCCAATGAGGTGCGCCCCTCACGAGCAACCTGGAGGGCATTCATCACCAAACTACTCATCCCCTGCTGAATAGAAAGTGTCTTTATATCTCGAGAGGAACGGCCCTTCACTATCAAATCAGCGATCTCATGCGTTACTACCAACAGCTCGATTACCGTAGTACGCCCTTTATAGCCGGAATAGTTGCACTCAATACAACCGCCGCCACGGCGGAACTTTTCATCATCACTGACGCCAAGAACCTCACGGACATACGGATCTACTTGCTCTTCAGCAATGCAGTGTTTGCAGTTAAGGCGGATCAACCGTTGCGCCATTACTCCCAGCAGGGTAGTCCCCAACAAATATGATTCAATCCCCATGTCGAGCAGACGCGTGACCGTGGATGGGGCATCATTAGTATGCAACGTGCTAAACACCAAGTGGCCTGTCAGTGCTGCCTTATTGGCAATCTGCGCGGTCTCTTCATCACGTATCTCCCCCACCATAATCACATCAGGATCATGACGCAGGAACTGCCGCAGGGCCTGTGCAAAGGTAAACCCCTTGACCAGAGAAATCTGCACCTGCTCCACCCCTTCCATGTCGTACTCGACAGGATCTTCAACCGTCAGGATGTGCGGGTTACGTTTTTTCACTTCATTCAACAGGGCGTAAAGCGAAGTGGATTTTCCTGAGCCAGTTGGCCCAGTCACCAGGAAGATGCCGTTGGGACGTGTGATCAATCGACGAACATTTTCCAAATCGCGCGCATTCAGCCCCAGCTTCTCCAGCGGACGAACATTAGCCTCCTTGTTGAGCACGCGGATAGCGACACTCTCCCCCTTGACGGTAGGCACCACGGAGATACGCAGATCAATCTGCTGACCATGTCGCATCATACGTGCCTTACCATCTTGCGGTAGGCGCCGCTCGGAAATGTCCATCTGCCCGGTAATCTTGATGCGGCTGACCAATGCAGGCAACAGGGCACGACTCAGCGTACGGACAAACTGCATTTTACCGTCAACACGATAGTAAACATTCACCCGGTCTTTCTCTGGGCGGATATTGATATCCGATGCGCCACTACTTACCGCCTGCAACAAGATGGCATTGAGCAGGCGCACGACCGGTTTCTGCTGCGCCTCTTGCTCGATAGTATGAATAGTCTCGCCCTTGGGCTGATGCTCCTCAAGGGGATCAATATCCATATCAAGATCATCCAGCGCCTCGAGCGCCTCACTATCCTCCTGACGACTGTAATAACGCACCATCGCCGCATCCAGCTCTTCAGAGGATGTCATCACTGATTCAATATTCATTTTGGTCTTGAATCGCAGCAACTCATTGATGCCCTGATCCAGAGGATTGACCATGGCCACCACCAAGGTTTTATCAATCTCGGCCAGCGGCAACACCTTATACTGAGTAGCAATGTCAGAAGGAATGAGGGGCAATAGTTTCAGGTCGATCTCAAAGTTTTCAATTTTGACGTAAGGAATCGCCAGTTTCTTTGCCAGTGCAATATTGAGCTCTTTAGGCGTGACCAAGCCCGACTCCACCAGAATTTGGCCCAGATGACGGGAGCCAGCCCGGTACTCCTTCTGGGCGACCAGCGCCGTCATAAGTTGCTCATCCGTAATCAGCTGCTCCTCTAGCAACACCTCACCCAAGCGCATATCTGACATACGTTTATGCACCTGCAGCAATGCACGCAGGTCTTTAACATTTTTAAGAGTATAGGTACGCATGTATCCCTGATCCTTGGGCTTGTGACTGTCATAACTATTAAGAGGTCTTAATCGCCCGATAACGGCCATTCTATTCAATTAATGGCAAGCGGCAAACCACTACCGTCCTTGCTTGACGGCTTTATTGAATATTTCACAGGTGCTTCTATAATAAAACATCGTGTCATCTTGAATTAATATGGTTTTTATAAAGGTTTTTGAGTCAAATATTTGTCATCGAAGAGGCAACGTGGGTGGCAATAATAAGCCGCTTTCACTGTCAAAGTATCGGAAAAAAATATCAGTCACTTCAGCGATAATAGCAACTTATTGTTTTTTATAGAGATAAAACTAATGAACCAAGATTGGCACGTATCTGGCATTCAAAATGGCAATCAGGAGGACTTGCAAATGAATGTAGTGATCCAAAAAAACTTGAAGCAACCAAGTTATGACCGTTTCGGTAGCCTAGCACTCTCAGCCCAAACTCTCGAGGGCGATGAAGGTCAGGACGAACTGGAAAAAGCCTTGCGTCTCTCCGGTATTCTCCAGACAACGTTAGATGTCGCCAAGATCATCGAACTTTTTGCCCACGAAATAGCCCAATTAGTCGAATATCAGCATATCTCCTACACCCATCAAGAGTTAGGCCTCAATCTCAGTTACGGTAAAGCAGCCAGCCATAGCTGCACCTACCGGCTGGTGGTCTCCGGCGAAACCTTGGGCGAGATAGTCTTCAGCCGCCGCAAAAAATTCATCACCAAGGAGACCGCCTTCCTTGAAACGCTACTTTGTGGACTGGTCTATCCACTGCGTAACGCGCTGCTGTACCAAA
This sequence comes from Tenderia sp. (SeqCode), assembly GCA_043755075.1. Taxonomy (GTDB): domain Bacteria; phylum Pseudomonadota; class Gammaproteobacteria; order Tenderiales; family Tenderiaceae; genus JAKFXL01. The sequence goes on along the minus strand of JAYUTP010000057.1, from coordinate 1,942 downwards.
AAGCGCTGGAAGCGGCGCATCGCGACCCACTCACCGGCATTAACAACCGCGCCAGCATGGACGCCTCTATTGAACGAGAGATTCAACTCGCCCAGCGCCACAACACCGAGCTTTCACTGCTCGCGGTGGATATCGATTTCTTCAAAAAAATTAACGACACCCACGGCCACACCGTGGGTGACTGCGTCATCAAAGCAGTGGCTGAAGCAGCAACCGCCGCCATCCGCACCACCGACATGGTGTTCCGTTTTGGCGGCGAAGAGTTTGTCATCCTATTGAGCAATACCGATCGCAAAGGCGCCACGCTACTCGCCAACCGCCTACGTCAAAAGATAGAAGAGACTTGTATCATCTGTGACGGCACCCACATCTCAACCACCGTCAGCATTGGCATCACCTGTACTCAACCGGACGACTGTCGCGAAAAACTCTTTTCACGTGCCGATGCCGCACTTTACCAAGCCAAATCGTCAGGCCGGAATTGCTGCAAGTTCTACGAACCTAAAATCGATTAACCGATCACCGAAACTATCCGCTAAGATGTGCGCATCGCACTCACCCACAGGATAGATCAATGCAAGCCCTGAAAAAATCTGTTATTGCCGCCCTGATCGCTGCCGTCATATTCCCGATGACGGCCATGAGCCAGACCGATACTCAGACCAGCGCTGGGGTCAGCACTGTTGGCATCATGCCCAATCGCGGCATGACCATGGAACAGGTCAAACAGAGTTTTGGCAACCCGGCAAAAATCATCTCTGCCGTTGGCCATCCCCCCATAACTCGCTGGCGCTACGATGGTTTCGTTGTCTACTTTGAAAGCACGCATGTCATCCACGCCTTAGCGATTGCGGACAATCAAAAGTAATATACTTTTGCAGATGAAAAATCAGAAACCAATGCAATTTAGCCCACAGCTGATTTACATATCAGCCATTAAAACTTCATTTCAAACAAGCTCATTGACTCAATCGACAACAACAGTCATATTTAGACCCACACCCACTTGGGGCAACTAACTAGATGAGTCATTATTGAGCAATGGAAGCGCCAATTTTGATCGCCCACCGGGGCTACGCCAAGCGCTACCCGGAAAACACCCTAATCGCCATTGAAGCTGCATTGAAAGCAGGTGCCAACTATGTTGAATTTGATGTTCAACTCACCAAAGATGGCGTACCGGTTGTGTTGCACGATGCCAACCTAAAGCGCACCACGGGTACCAACAAACGTATCTTCAACCTCAATCATGATCAGCTTGATGGCATCTTGGTAAATGAAGCCCTAATCCATCCAAGAAAATTTGCCAAAGTCGGCATTCCAACATTAGCCGCTGTGGTTGAGCTGTTTCGTCAGTGGCCCAATGCTCGCGCCCTTGTCGAGATCAAACAAGAGTCACTCGACACCTTTGGCATTGAAAAGGTCATCAAAGCCCTGCTTCACACCTGCGAACCGATTATTGATCGCTGCATACTGATTGCCTACGATGATCTCTCACTACGCTGTGGTCGCGCCATGGGCTTCAAAAAAATTGGTTGGATACTGACTAAATATAATGATGAAGCGCTTTCTATTGCCACCGGCCTAGCCCCCGACTTCCTGATATGCAATTACACAAAAATCCCCAAAAATGCGACCGGCCTCTGGCGCGGCCCATGGAAATGGGCCTTCTACGAAGTGATCGAACCCAAAGTTGCCCATGAGTTGGCAGCGCTGGGGGCTCACTTTGTCGAAACCATGGCAGTGGCCGAGATGCTAAAAGACAAAGCACTGCTGAAGCGGAGCCAATTTGTCGAATAAGCAGTTTGATGTTGTGATCATTGGCGGAGGCATTCATGGCGCTGGGGTTGCTCAAGCAGCCGCAGCAGCTGGCCACTCGGTGCTGGTACTGGAACAGACCGCCCTTGCCGCCGGCACCTCCAGCCGTTCCAGCAAGCTGATT
>JAYUTP010000056.1:0-2277 GCA_043755075.1 Tenderia sp. (SeqCode) | reverse complement strand
GGGGCAGTGGTTTTTAGTTGGGCCATGAAGAATCTTTCGGGTTGCGTGCCAAGATTCTCTGTTTTTCACACCGCCTCAGGCGCAGGTGAAGTATTCAGGTACAATGTCCCGCAAGGGTTTTAAAAAAAGCGCGCGTCGAGTGCTGTGTTCTTTTCAGGTTCATGGGCCACTCTGCCCCCACCGCGCTCTAACAGCACGTTGAAGCGGACGGCTTCGCCGCCGCTTAACTCTACGTTAGGCATCCCAAATGGGAGATCACCATGAAGTACTACCTGTACCTCTCCAAGACAAAAGTTGAAATGCTGGCGTCCCAAATCCCAGCCAGCGCATTGCGAGGTATCTCCGCCGAGTTCAAAGCAAGTATTGGCGTACTGTCCTCAACAGTAAAGACTGCGGATACGCCCCTTCCCGACAATGTCTACGCCAAGTCCGAAGCGCTATACAAGTACCTATCAGACGCTGGCGAGGTCGGAAGTGTCGCCAATCCCAAGGCATACATTGCCGGCACGCTTCCACTTCGATGGGGAACTCTCTGGGACTACGCATCCGATCTACTCTTCTTTTTCGGCACCTCAGATGGTCGCCTGCTGGCGCTGATCGGGGCAAGCGCGAGCGCGGTAGGCGAGCCGACCCGCATCGAATCTCGGCATTCCCTCGAATATTATTCGCTTCGCTTTCTAAACGGAATGCTCGATTCAAAACTGGTGTTCGAGGAGAGGGAGCGAAGTGAGTATTTCGATCGGCAGACTACTCGAGACTATGCTAGCTACATGAAGGCAATTGGGGCCGCCGCTAGTCAGCTTCCTCAAGAAGTACGGAAGATTGAGTTCTTGGCGCGCGTGCTTTTCGTCGATCAGGATACTGACCCAGCACTGGTAGTCGCCACTCCGCTCTTTGCCGCTCTCGCATCAGACGACTCTAGGTAGCTCTGGTACTGCTGTACTCCGTCCGCCGCGTTTGAGTTCGTCCACCGCCCATGATGCCTAACCCTTCCATTGAGCGGACCTCCACCGACTGCTCATGTCAAACGTTAGGCATCCTGAAAAGCACATTTATTTTTTGGTGTGTGGGTAACGCGCAGAAAGCAGGTGCAAGTGAGCCTGAAAGTGCGGGCTTCGTTGCTCGCTGAGTTTTTGTATTCTCCCGGTTATAGCGTACGCCCAGAGAGTAGGCGCCGGGGTTACGCGTAGATCTCACGCTGTCGAATTATCCGTTTGCGCCACGCCATGGTAAGGTGCGAGTGAAGCGGTTTCGCCGACCGCTGACATTACCCCTCGGGTGTGATTATCCCCCCCGGGCGCGGCGCAAGCCGGGGTTGGGTGCAAAGCGTTTCCCGGTTTTTCGGGGCATAGCCCCGCGTGCTTTACGGGTCACTCTCCGGCGTGCTAACGTTGTTCTCAGGTGTTGACAAGCGTGGTTGCGTCAGCCGGTTAATGTTATTCAAGGTTTTAGTGGCGGGCGCGTCTTGTGCAGTGTCTTCCCAAGCCTAACGACTCATTCAAGAGGGACACGCCTTGTCGGGGCATTGTCAGGTTACGGGTTTCATCACGGTCAGCGCGTTGCTCCGGCTTCATGGTTGGCGCGCCCCTTAATTCAAACGTTGGACGGAATAGAAATGTGCGCAGAATTGATCTCTTCATTTACAACATGGGTGGCTAAAATGGACACGGCACTTATCTCCTCGCTCACTGCATTAGCTGCAGTGGTATTTGCCCCCATGGTTTCCGTCTATGTCGCCAAGCGGCAAATTCGTGCATCCGTTGTATCCGTCAATCGCCAAGCATGGATAAACCGCCTGAGAGATGAGCTTGCTTTTTTTGTTTGTGAAGTACGCTTGGTGCCGTCCACACATGCAGCAGATGCCATCGCATTGCCAGAGGCAATCAAGCGTTATGAGGGCATAACGCTCAAAGAAGAAACAGTTAAATTGCTTCTAAACCCGACGGAAACTGAACACATTGAGCTTCTCCGTCTAATGAAAACCGCAAGAGAAATAGCACAGAAAGCAATTGACAAAAAACAGAGCATGGCAAAAGAACTCGACGAATCCGCAGACCTTATCGTGAGCCAATCACAGAAAGTTTTAAAAACCGAATGGGACAGAGTTAAGAGTGGGGAGTAATCCGCCCAACCCGGCAGTCAAGAGGGACGCCGCAAAAGCGCGGCGCCCCTTACTTTTACGTTAGCCATAAAAAAATAAAAATATTTGGGCGTTAACGTGCCCATAGAATTAAACCGTGGGGCCATCAGTAAAAGGCATTATGCTCGTGGTCTCGA
>JAYUTP010000055.1:0-4192 GCA_043755075.1 Tenderia sp. (SeqCode) | reverse complement strand
ACATGAGCAGGCGCGGGCGCAGTGTGAGCGGGCGTTGCAACTGCAACCAAAGGCGGCAAACGCCTATCTGGAGTTGGGAGCCATCCAGCGGGAGTTGCGTTGCTTTGATGCAGCCGCGCACAGCTATCAGCAGCTGCTGGCGCTGGCGCCGAATGAGCGTGAAAACTATCTGATTGGCATGGCCCAAGTCTGTAGTGGCCAGCAACGTTATGATGCAGCGCTGGAGTTCTATGCCGAACTCTTCCGCCTTTATCCAGCATCGGTCACCGGCCACTGGAACTACTCACTGCTGCTACTGCTACTGGGGCGTTACAAGGAGGGGTTTGAGCAGTATGAATGGCGCTGGCAGACGCCAACCTGGACACGCCAGTCGTGGGGCAAGTTTGAACAACCGCTCTGGACGGGTGAACCCCTGACCGGCAAGACCATTCTGGTATACGCCGAACAGGGGTTGGGGGATGCGATTCAATTTAGCCGTTATCTGCCACGGTTGATTGCGCAGGCCGGGCAGGTGATATTGCACGCCCCGCAGGAGTTGCTGGCGCTGTTCAAACGGATTCCTGGGTTACAGGTGGAGCGGCGTGATTACAAAATGGCGCGGCAGCAGGCGTTTGATTTTCATCTACCCTTGATGAGTCTGGCGCACCTTATGGGCACAACCGTGGCGACGATCCCTGACATAGGGGGCACAGTGCCTTATCTACAGGCCGATCCGGCGCGCGTGGCAGAGTGGCGTTCACGCATCAATGGTGATGGCTTTAAGATCGGTCTGGTGTGGGGCGGCTCGACAAATAACAGCGTCAATCGCCTCCGCTCGATGACGCTTGCGCAGTGTGCAGCGCTGGCCGCCATTCCTGGCGTCACGCTCTACAGCCTGCAAAAAGAGGTGGATGCCGAGGAGTTGCGACAGTTCAGCGCGCAGCATGGTCTGATCGATCTCGCCCCGCAGTTAAACAGTTTTGATGATACCGCCGCCGCGATTGAGAACCTTGATCTGGTCATCAGCGTGGATACCGCAGTTGCCCATCTGGCCGGTGCGCTCGGGCGGCCGGTCTGGACGCTCATCTACCAGCCGACTGAATGGCGCTGGTTGTTGGGGCGTGATGATAGCCCTTGGTATGCATCGCTGCGGCTCTTCCGCCAAACCTTTGAAGCGCCATGCTGGCCGACAGTGATTGAACGTGTCGCCACAGCAGTGCGTGAGCTGTTGGCCGCACGAAAACAGGAGTGAGAGTGATAGATAGCCTCTTTGATTGTGCAGAACAGTGTCTGGCCGCCAGTAGCGTGGCGGATAAGCTGCGCCTCACCCATGCCACCGCGCAGGCATGGCGCGATGGGCAGTTATCTCTGGAATCAAAAACAGCACCCCAACCGATCGCTGAACCGGGGCGGCCAGCGCAGCCCGAGTTGGTGGCACCGGGCAAAGTGCCACGGCGCAGGCTCGGTACAGTCACGGGCCGCGCCGCACTGTTGCATGCCGTTGCCCATATCGAATTCAACGCTATCAACCTCGCCTGGGATGCGATCTACCGTTTTCGGCAGGTGCCCGCGCAGTACTACAGCGACTGGGTCCGCATCGCTGATGAAGAGGCGCAGCACTTTGGTCTGTTGCGTGAACGGCTGCATGAACTCGATCATGACTATGGCGACTTTCCCGCCCATAACGGCCTGTGGGAGATGGCGGTAAAAACGGCGTTCGACCCCATGGTGCGCATGGCGCTGGTGCCACGGGTGCTGGAGGCACGGGGTCTCGATGTCACCCCCGACATCATGAAGCGTCTGTTGCAGGTGGGGGATGAGAGCAGCGTCGCGGTGCTGGAGATCATCCTGCGCGAAGAGATAGTCCATGTCGAGATCGGTTCGCGCTGGTTTAACTATTTCTGCGACCAACGCGGACTGAACATGGAGGCGACCTTCCGTGAACTGATTGGTAAATATTATCGTGGTCGCTTGCAAGGCCCCTTTCACTACGCCGCCAGGCTGCAAGCCGGGTTTAGTGAAGCAGAACTGCGTGCCCTTGAAGAGATGGGGAACAGCGCACCTAACAATTGCGAATGATTCATGTGATGGCTGTCCTAACGGCAGCCCACCCAAATCAAGATGGCAAAAACATTGGGAAATCATCTTTATAAGCCCTCAACAACCTCAATAACTCATCTTTTTTGTTGTGTGGATTCTCCGTAAAGCTTTGTTGCACTAGGCCGATAGAGTCACTGAATAACGTGCACATTCGGCCCGTTGTGTTCACCCAAGGAGAGGTTATTAAATGAATGGTTTGCTAAAAAAAGTTTCGGCGGTGTTGTTCTCTATCGCTATGGTATCGACGGTGCAGGCTGCCGAAGATGTTCCCGACTCTATTCCTGGTACCACCAAAATCAGTGCTGAACAGCTGATTGAGCTGGTGCAGAAACACCCCGATCTGGTGATTGTCGATGCCCGCAAGAGCAGTGATCGTGACAAGGGTTTTATCGAAGGTTCCAAACATCTGGTGAATACCGATACCACTCCTGAAACACTGGCCAAGATCGCCCCAAACAAGGCTGCACCAATCGCTTTTTATTGTAATGGGATTAAGTGCAACCGCAGTGGCGACTCCGCCACGCTGGCGATCAAGGCCGGTTACAGCAAAGTCTACTGGTTACGCGGTGGCTTGGATGAGTGGACTGCAAAAAGTTTCCCTATCGCTAAGTAAGTAGCAGAATCTGGAATCGCCCCTTTTCGGCAAGAAAGGGGGCGGTTAGAGGATGCAGTTTAAGGAAAAGCAGATAATGTCGATCAGCCGTATCTCAATCAAACAACTTACCGTTGCCTTACTGGCATTTTTGGGGGTATGCGCCATCATCCTGTCGGTGATGAGTGCGCTACTGTTTCGAGAGGCTGCGCTTTCTTCGCAGGAACAGACACTTTCCCGCATTATTAATCTTTCAGCCCAGCAATCCCTGCGCAGCCTTGAAGCGAACATGCTCGACATGGGGCGCGGCGCTAAGGGTGAACTGAGCTCACCGTTGTCCACCATTATTAGTGATCCCGCTGATGCGGTTGCCAAGAGTGAACTGCTGGCAGCACTGAACGGCCAATTTCGCCAGCGTTTTGTTACTGGCAGTATTCTTGATGTGAAAAAGCTGCGGGTTTATGACCTCGAGCTTAATCCAGTCATGGAGAGTCAGGAGGGTATTTCAGGTCTGGGATCTAAACTGCCCACGGTTATTTATGATCTAGCCAAGCCGCGCCAGGGAGTTGATCGGTTGAAGGCCGTTAGTGGCCTGTGGATGTCAGACCAGGGGCCGATGTTCTCGGCGCTGGTGCCGCTGGGCGGTTTGATGGTCAACGGCTATCTGGAGCTGGTGGTCAATCCTGCTCATAACCTAGTGGATGTAGCTAGTCTCGTCAATTTGCCGCTGGCCATCCTTGACCTTAAAGATAGTCAGATCTTCCAGAGTGAAGATTGGGTTGCCAAACAGAGCAATACCACGCTGCCAATCGAATATGTACTGAAAACGGCGGCGGGCGAGCCGATGCTCAAGCTGCTGATGCTGGAAGAGATGAAGGGCTTTTATGACGATATGGCCAAGACCCGACTCCTCACAATTGGCGCTTTTGCGCTGCTGATGGTGATCTGTATCGGCGCCAGTCTCTGGCTGTTGTCGCGCCATCTATTCGCCCCGATGAAGGTGTTGCTCAAACAGATGGGGCAGACTGCTGCGGGTGATCTGACCATCAATGTCGAGAGCAAGGGGCTGAGTGAATTGACTATGTTTGGTAACGCACTGGCAAGTTTGGTGCAAAGTCTGCGCGACCAGGTGGAGGCGATCACCCGCAATGCGCTAGCGCTGGCAGCTTCATCCAAAAAATTGGCTGATGTAACGGAAGAGACCAGCCATGCTGCCAGTCAGCAGCAGCATGAGAGTAATCAGATGGCGGCGGCAGTGAACGAGATGTCGGCTACCGCTTGCGACGTGGCCAACAACGCGGCCACCGCTGCTGATGCCGCCAAGCAGGCGGATGAGGTGGCGGCGGAGGGACGCAATATTGTCAGTGATTCAATTAAGGCGATGAAGCACCTTGCCGAAGAGGTGGAACGTGCCAGCGAAGTGATTGGCACCCTTGAAGCGGATACTGGCAGTGTCGGCGCCGTATTAGGGGTAATTCGCGGCATCGCTGAACAGACCAATCTGTTGGCGCTCAATGCCGC
>JAYUTP010000054.1:0-2479 GCA_043755075.1 Tenderia sp. (SeqCode) | reverse complement strand
AGCGCTTTGCGCACGATTCCAAGCGCCATGCGCGTATTACCGTCTGAGCTGTTGCGCTGAATCTGGCCAATGCTGGTTTTTAATTGCTCGGCGACATCGACGTTTAGAGGGTACTCACCTCTAGCAATGGCGTTCATTTTGTTGGCTATATCGGGTGGAAGAAAACTACCTACATTCTCCCTGTCAAGCGCTTCATTTGCCGACCTTGTGAACGTACCACCCTCTAGGGGCAGGCTGCGTCCGGACGAATCTCTAGCCGTGCTGTAAAGGTCTGATATCTGAGCCCGTCGGGACAGGGCCATAGAATCCAGGGAGTTGATTGCCCGGCCGCTGGCGTCCATCATGCTTCTACCGGCCCCAGCGCCTGCTTCGTCAAGATTATGAAGTAGTCGCGCTGTGTTCTTGTTTTGCAGTCCTGGCAAAACTTGTAGCGCTTGGTCTGTGCTGTTGGCGCCAGTCTTGGCTAGGTTAATCTCTCGCGTTAGCGCCACAGGGTCTTGCGTCAGTTGCCCAACTGTCGGAGTTGTTCCTGTTGATCGAAAAACCAACAGCCTGCGCACGGCATCAGCGTTTAGCGGTTGACCCGTGTTCATCGCCTGCGCAACCTCAACACGCATAGGCTGCTTTATGCTGTCAGGGACAGATGCCCAATCAATGCTGGAGCGCTTCAGGATCAGATTTATCTGCACATCCGCTTGCGAAAGCTTTGTGACTGATGGCGTTATGGCTGATAGCGCATTTCTCCCAAGGTCAGCAGCCTTTCCCGCAGCAATCGACGACCCGATACCACCACCCATGGCCGCCAGGAATTGAGCGGTGGGCCCGCCGCCAGCCTCACGAACGCTTCCACCAGCGCCGCCAGCACCAGCCGCCCCGGCTATTTGTAGTTCGGGCCTGGCCGCGAGTTGCGCTAATACGGCTTTGGCGACTGGTTGGGCGGACCGCGTTGCAACGTCCGCAAGTTTTGCCCCACCACCAGCCGCAAACATCAAGCCAGCCATATCCCCGACAACCCTCTCATTTGCGGTTTTAGGCTCTGCGACACCGATTCTAGTAAGCGCAGAATCTAGCGTGTCCATTGACGACCCGAAGCGAAAGCCAGGTTTTTGCCCGGCCGCCTTTCCAATAAGATCGGCCCCAGTGTTGTATATACCTGTTGCTGCATCTGCCAACAATGCCGGGATCGCTGCCGCCGCCTTGACACCGGCGCGAGCGGTGAGCCCTAATTGTCGCGGCACTTCCATAATCGACTCACCAACTGACTGCACAGCCGGCTTAGGCTGCACAGCCGGCTTAGGCGCGGCTGGCGCCAACCACTCAGACGGCACTGGCATTCCGTTGTCACGGAGCTTCTGCGCCAATTGCAATTTGGTTGTGCCTTCTGGCACGCCCTTTATGATTGTGCCGTCTGGCAGGCTAACGTCCATTATTTGAGACTCCAAAAGTCAACGACCTTCGGCGAGCCTGATAGGGCTCCGGCAGACAACCCCATTGCAATTTCCGCCGTACTGCGCGCTTTGCGCTTCTGCTCTATTACACCCTCAAGTTCTCCTGGCTGCGGAAAATAAGTCAGGATTTCGGCGGCCATTTCGTCTGCGCCGATAACGGCACCGGATTCCTTGCGCAGTTTTGCTCTTACCCAATCTTCTTGTGCTTGCCGATACTTCTGCTGCGCTTCGTTCATAACCGCTGTTCTGGCCGCGCCGCCAATAAATGGAATCCCAGAGGCTATATTCTGAAAATATCCAGGGCGGCCATCGCTTTCAATCGCCTCTAGAACCTTAGACGCCTCACTCATGCGCAAACCATAGCCGGCTGCGTTTCTTTCGCTTTCCGTTGATTTGACGCCAGCTTTAGCCTGTTCTTTGCTGTCCTTTTCCTTGTCGTAAACCATCCGCCTGCCGAACTGGTCAGCGCTCTGCGCCCTAGCAGCCGCCGCGCTACCTTCTGTGCGCTTGCTGTTCGCCACGCTCGTTACGTTGCTTGCAACGCTATCCGGCGTTTGCGTCTTGGCCGCCCCAGGCATGCCCGCAACAGGGCCTACCTGACCTGCGTTAGGATTCATTTGGTACATGCCGACAGTGCCGCCCATGTCTTGCCGCTCGTACTTGGGTGTTCCTGCCTCGAACCGTTGATGCGGCGTCAGGCCAGCCATAGCTTGCTCGCGGGCAAACTTCTCACTCCACACGGAATAGCCGGCCTGATCCTGCGGCATTTCTGCAATCTTGGCCCGAACAGACTCTTCGCTGGCAAAGCCAGGCTTTCCCGCCTTGCTCATCATCACGCGCGCCAACTCTTGCGGGTTGCCGGCCGCTGCCATCATGGCTTTTAGGTGCTCCACCCGTTCAGCAGCATCTGAATCAATGCCGGTCTTGCGTGCCGTAGCTCCGTAGTTCGCCGTCTGCGCCCGGTCCTTTTCCATGTCCACATGCTGCTTAATCAGTGCCATGGTCTTCGGCGCATCAATCGCCATCAGCCG
>JAYUTP010000053.1:0-8603 GCA_043755075.1 Tenderia sp. (SeqCode) | reverse complement strand
AGATTGATAGCGGAGACAAAGTCACCGCGCTCAAAATGAGCGGTGCCCAGCAGCCACAACGCCTTCTGGTTTTGCGGATCGATGCTAATCGCCTTTTGCAACAACTCCATCGGCTTGCCCTCCAGGCTCTCGCCATTGAACATAGCAATAGCATCGGCATAGTCGGTCAGCAACATGGCATTCTCACCCGCAAACTGGATGGATTTCTCATACGCTGACACCGCCTCGCCATAACGACCGAGCACACTGAAGGAGCGCGCCAACATCACCCAGCCTTCAATATCGGAAGGGTTGTCCTGAAGCCGCTGCTCCAGTTTGCTAACCATGCCTTCAATTTGCGCCTGCATCTCGGCGCCATCCTGGCCATGCGGCGGCGCTGACTCCTGCGCCATCTGCGCGACCGGGTCCATAGCCGCTGGATTACCCACTTTGAGGTAAATCGAAACCGCCATCAACGGTACCGCCAGTGCCACCACCACTGTCGTGGCGATATTAAGCCGCTTGTTTAATCCGCCTGCCGCCTGATCGACAACGGCGGTATCTTCCAGCAGCCGCCGCTCAATTTCTTGGCTACTCTTATCGTAATGGACCTGGTCAACATCACCCGCAACCAGATCCTCTTCCAGCTCGACGAGCTGGTTTTTGTAGATGGCAATATTGATTCGGCTACGCTCCAGCATAGCCGCGGTCTTGCGCTGCAAAAGTAGCGGCGGGATTACAAACATCAATGCAGCGCCTACCAGGCACGCCGCGACTACCCAAAACAGTGTCATGCCTTCTTATCTCCTAAATCTTGCAGTAACGCCTTGGCACGGCGTTGTTCATCTTCCGACAATGGCTGTCCCTTAATCTGCTTTTTACGCCGCAGCACATTGAAATAAAGCACACCAATACCGCCGATCAGCAACAGCCCCGGACCGAACCACAACAGTACGGTGGTGGAGGTTAATGAGGGGCGGTAACGAATGGTTTCGCCGTAGCGCTCCACCAAGAAGTCAATTATCTCACGGTTGCTCTTGCCAGCCTCCATCATCTCCTGAATCTGCTTGCGCATATCGACCGCAAATTCGGAGTGGGAATCGCCCAGCGACTGCCCCTGACAGGTCAGGCAACGCAGTTCGGCGGAAACCTCGATGACTCGCTGGTAAATTACTGGGTCGCTGATGATGGTCTCAGCCTCCTTGGCCTGCCCCGGCAAGGAGACCGATAGCGCCGAACACAGCAGCGCCACAACCATTACTCGTTTCATCATCCCTTCAACTCCTTCACCAGCGGCAGAATAGTGGTCATCAGCGCCTCATCACTCACCGGGCCGGTGTGTTTGTAACGAATCACCCCTTGTTTGTCGATGACATAGGTCTCAGGCACACCATAAACACCATAGTCGACGCCCACACGGCCATTGGCATCAAAGCCACTGGCGACATAGGGGTTGCCAAAGTCGTTGAGCCAGTTGATGCCGGCCTCGCGCTCATCCTTGTAGTTGAGGCCGACGATCGGAACGATGTTCTGCCGTGCCAGACGCATAAATACCGGATGCTCCTGTCGGCAGGAGACGCACCAGGAGGCCCAAACATTGAGTAGCCACACTTGGCCCAGCATATCGTCCCGTTTGATACGCACAGCGGGATCGGACAACAGCGGCAAGTCGAACTGTGCTGCTGGCTTGTCAATCAGCGCCGATGGAATATTGTTCGGGTTCAGCCCCAATCCCTTCCAGAGAAAGACTGACAACCCTAAAAACACCACAAGAGGAACTAGGTAACGCCACATCTAACTATTCTCCGTCGCCGCTGCCACTGGCTTGACAACCTCAGCGTCAGCCGATGCGTTGGCCTTGGCATTTTTACGCGCCAGCACCCGGTAACGGCGATCAGTCACCGCCAGCAAGCCACCAAGGGCCATGAGCACGGCCCCCCCCCAGATCCAAACTATGAACGGCTTGTGGTAGACCCGCACAATCCAAGCACCACCATCGACTGGCTCACCCAGCGAAACATAGAGGTCACGCCAGACGCTGGTATCGATAGCAGCTTCAGTCATCGGCATGGTCTGCACGGTGTAGATGCGCTTTTCAGGGTGCATGGTCGTCATTTCGTAATCACCCTGGAGGACACGTATCAAACCGCGGGTGGCGGTATAGTTCGGCCCCTGGATCTGCGTCACGCCATCAAAACGGAAGGTGTAATCGCCCATGACCACGACATCTCCGATCTCCATGCGCACATCTTTTTCGGTCTCATATTGGGTCACCAGCGTGATGCCAATAATAATAACGGCAACACCAACATGAGCTAGGTGCATACCCCAATAACTGGCAGGACAAGCTTTGAGGCGAGCCAACAGCAGTACCTCAGCACGGCCCGTCTTGAGGCGACTCACTATGTGGTAAACCGCCGTCGAGATGATCCATCCTGCCAGCGCCATGCCCATGGCCGCCAGCCACGACCAGCCGCCCATCAGGAAAGGCATCGCCACCGCCACTAGTGCAGTGGTACCAAAGGCCCAGCGCAACCGCACCACCATATCCGGCACGTTAGCCTTTTTCCAACGCGCCAGTGGCCCGATCCCCATCAGGAAGACCAGAGGCACCATCAGCGGTACAAAGACAATATTAAAGAATGGTGCGCCGACCGAAACCTTATTGTTCGTCGCCAGATAACCCATGGCGGCCAACGCATCGATAATAATCGGGTAGATCGTGCCGAGTAGCACCGCCGCCGCCGCCACCGTCAGAATGACGTTATTGAGCAGCAGCGTGGTCTCCTTGGAGACCGGCTCGAAACTACCACCCAACCCAACCTTCGGCGCACGCCAAGCATAGAGCAGCAGTGAAGAGACCACTACCGTCGTCAAAAACCCGAGAATAAACGTTCCACGAGTCGGGTCAGTAGCAAAGGAATGAACCGACGTAATAACCCCAGAGCGAACCAGGAAGGTACCTAGCAGACTCAAGGAGAAGGCGATGATCGCCAGCAACACCGTCCAGCTCTTGAAAGCACCGCGCTTTTCAGTGACCGCAAGCGAGTGGATCAGCGCCGTCGCCACCAAAAACGGCATGAATGAAGCATTCTCTACCGGATCCCAGAACCACCAGCCACCCCAGCCCAGTTCATAGTAAGCCCACCAGGAGCCCAATGCGATGCCAACACCGAGGAACGCCCACGCCACAATAGCCCAAGGGCGTGACCAGCGCGCCCAAGCAGCATCGAGACGACCACTCAACAGTGCCGCAATGGCAAAGGCAAAGGGGACAGTCATGCCCACATAACCCATGTAAAGCATTGGCGGATGGATTATCAGACCGAAATCCTGCAACAGCGGATTGAGGTCACGGCCATCGGGAGCAGCCGGCAACAGGCGGTCAAAGGGGTTGGAGGTCAGCAGCGTGAAGAGCATGAAACCGATAGCGACCAGGGCCATCACCCCAAGCACCCGCGCCACCATCTCAGTCGTCAGGCTTTTGCTGAAGGTAGCTACTGCCAGTCCCCAACCGCTGAGCATCAACACCCACATTAGCAACGACCCCTCGTGGCCACCCCAGACCCCGGAGATGCGATATTGCAACGGCAGCAGCGAATTGGAGTGCGAGGCAACATAAAGCACTGAAAAATCGTTATTGATGAAGGAGGCGGTGAGGCACGCAAAGGCGACCGCAACAAAGAGAAACTGCCCGGCGGCCAAAGGGCGCGCCAACCCCATCCATGACTGGATGTTGAGGCCAGCGCCAGCAATCGGCAGCACCCCCTGAAAAATAGCCAGACAGAGGGCCACAATCAAGGCAAAATTACCAATTTCAGGAATCATTATTCGGCAGCCCCCGGGGTAGTTACAGGTGTGGTTATAGGTGTAGGTGTGTTGGAATCTTGCTTGAATTGCTCGGCCTGTTCAAGCGCCTTAGCGACCTCAGGCGGCATATAGGTCTCATCATGTTTGGCCAGCACCTCTTCGGCAGCAAATACGCCGTCAGCCCCTATCTTGCCCTGGGCCACAATACCCTCACCCTCGCGGAAGAGATCGGGCAGGATGCCGCTGTAGACCACCGCCACCGTCTCGACATTGTCAGTGACACGGAAGTGAACCATCAAGTCATCACGTCGGACACTGCCTTTTTCCACCAAGCCGCCAAGACGGAAGGTACGATCCACAGGTGACTTTTGCGCAACCACCTCGGAGGGGCTGAAGAAATGGTTAATGTTACTCTGCAACGCATTGAGCACCAGCGTTGCAATCAACCCCACCCCGGCCAACCCCAGCACGATGAGCATCATGCGTTTATGTCTACTCTTCATCGTTGCACCTCTGAGTTCAGTCGAACCATACGACCCAGACGCCGCAATAAAGTTCGTTTGTGGCGCACCACCAGAATCGGCTCACCGATCATAAAAAGAGCTGCCACGCCAAAGGAGCCCCATATATAGGCACCATGGGTACCCATGGCAAAAAATTCGGCCATGCTATTTATCCTCCTGCAACATCTCTTTGACCCAGACACTGCCGCTTTCACGTTCGAGGATGATGCTGCGCACCCGCGTCAGCGCCACGGCAATGGTATAGAACCAGCAGGCTAGGACCATGATCAGCAGCGTCCAGAGCATGATATCGGTCATGCTGCTCTCCATGCCGCCGCTGGTAAACTTGATCGAAGAACCCTGATGCAGCGTATTCCACCACTGCACCGAGTAATAGATGATGGGTATGTTGACAACACCAACAATCGCCAGCAGGCCACAGGCACGGGCCGCACGGCGCGGATCATCAATCGCCGACTCCAGCGCCATATAACCAATATAGAGGAACAACAGAATCAATTCAGAGGTGAGCCGCGCATCCCATACCCACCAAGTACCCCACATCGGTTTACCCCAGAGGGCACCGGTCCAAAGGGCGATAAAGGTAAACATCGCGCCCGTCGGCGCCAGAGAGCTGGCCATCATCGACGAGAGCCGGGTCCGCCAGATCATGCCTGCGGCAGCCCACCCCGCCATGACGAGATAGATCATCATCGACATCCAGGCCGCCGGCACATGGATGAATATGATGCGATACCCCTCGCCCTGCTTGTAATCAGTCGGTGCGACAAAAAAACTCATGTAGAGTCCCACCACCATCAGGAGGGCCGCCGCAACAGCGAACCACGGCACAATCCGCCCCGCCAGTGGATAGAAGGTTGCGGGGGAAGCGTATTTAAACCAGTTAATCGCCATACATCTCTCTACCTACTTCGTTATTCAACCGAAATTCTCAGCGCTGCGGCGGACGCCCACGGCGCCAACAGCAGTGCCAGCACTAGGATAGCCCCCAGCAGCGACAGGTGACCATCAGCCCCCATGCCTGCGGCACTGGCCTCCACCGCGCCCGCGCCAAAGATCAACACCGGGATGTAAAGGGGCAACACCAGCAGCGACACCAACACACCGCCGCCACGCAACCCCAGTGTCAGCGCGGCGCCAATAGCGCCAACCAGACTCAACACCGGCGTTCCTAGCAATAATGTAATCACCAACATCCACAACGCATCGCCAGTGAGGCCAAACTGCAACCCTAGCAGTGGTGATATTAGTACCAACGGCAGACCAGAGATAAGCCAGTGGGCCACTATCTTGCCCAGTACCATCAGCGCCAGTGGCTGCGGCGCCAACAACAGTTGTTCGAGTGTGCCGTCAACATAGTCATCCGCAAAGAGCCGTGTCAGCGATAGCATCGAGGCCAGCAGCGCCGCCACCCACACCACCCCAGCCGCCATGGAGCGCAGCAGCTCCGCATCCGGCCCCACTCCCAACGGAAACAGGCTGACGACGATAACGAAGAAGAACACCGTTGTCAGTACATCAGAGCGGTGGCGCATCGCCAGGATCAGATCCCGCTGCGTGATACACCACAACGCCTTAAACATCAGTGAGTCCCCAGATGAACGTGCTGGACCTGGCCCACCTCGATATCCACTGACTGATGCGTCGTCAGCAACACCATGCCCCCCTTGGCGACATGGGCCTGAATCATATCCTTCAGCATCTCGACCGCCTTAACGTCAAGCGCCGTGAAGGGCTCGTCGAGAATCCACAACTTGGTCGGCTGCAACAGCAGCCGTGCCAGCGCCACACGCCGCTTCTGCCCCTGGGAGAGCACTTTCACCGGCAGATCGACGCAGCGCGCCAATCCCATCTGCTGCAACGCATCCTCCACCTGACGCTCGGTGACATCAAAACCACTGAGATTGGCGAAGACGCGCAGATTCTCATAACCGCTCAGCTCAAACTTGAGACCGTAATGGTGCCCCAGGTAGATCAGTTCGCGGTTGAAATCCTCCCCCAGCTTGCGGGTCAACTCACCGTTCCACTGAATCTCACCCGATTCGGGCAATACCAGCCCCGCGATCGCCCGCAACAGTGTGGTTTTGCCCGCGCCATTGGGGCCATGCAGATGCAACAGACTGCCTTCAGGCATGATAAAGGAGAGCCCAACAAAGAGCTGCCGATCGCCACGCACGCACTCAAGATTGGTGATATTGAGCATTAAAACCACACCGCCACAGGCCAAAAAGACCGCAGATTATACATTAACGCCACGAAAAGTCCCGGTCTGCCAGCGCATCGACTACGGCCCGCTCAACACCACCCGAAAACCGGTGTTCACATCATTATCATTCGCCGGATAACTGCCCCGCAGTGCCGATCTCATCTGTGCTGAAGGAGTATCCCAGCCGCCGCCGCGCAACACTCGGTAGCCACACTCGCCGCCCGCCCAGACTCGCGCATCACTCGGAGCGCCACTGAAATCGGGATGCCAGCAATCCTGCACCCATTCCCAAACGTTACCGTAAATATCAAACAGCCCCCACGGATTAGGCAGCTTCGCCCCCACTGGCCTCGTACTGACGCCCGCGCCCGCCCAACCAAAGCGACTCAGCAGATCATCCTCATCGCCAAAGAAAAAACGACCGCTGCTGTTAGCTCGTGCCGCGTATTCCCACTCTGCTTCTGACGGCAAGCGGTAACGATTGGTTCCCTCGGCACGGTTCAGTTCTTCAAGAAAGCCTTGAGTATCGAGCCACGACACCCGCTCCACCGGACGCCGAGGATCCTGATACTCGCTGGGATTGGCCCCCATCAGCACCAACCACTGCGCCTGCGTCACCTCGTGGGTGCTGATGAAGAAAGAGCCAACACGCACCTCGCGCTGTGGCCCAACTCCCGCTGCCGCATCACCCATCACAAAGCGCCCGGCAGGCAGCTTTACAAACTCCATGCCCAAGCTATTAACCGCCCGTTCCAGCGTCTCAGCCGCCTTGGGGTTAACCTGCTGCTCGCGGCCACTGCCCCACCACGCCAACGCCCCCGCCAACAGCAGCACCAGCGTTACCGCCATCATCATCCACAGCGCCCGCTGCCCTTCTGAAGCCTGCTTTTGCACCACTATCTCTGCCCTGTTTTTGGCATGCTACTATTGGCAGCCAATTAATAAAGCGCCCGATCATAACGTGATCCCTACCCTAGGGCCAGAGTAAATTCCAGAGTAGATTATTGATGACTGAAGCAATCGCACAGCCAACACCCAACGCCGCCTCCCATCGGCAACTCGCCACCTTGCGCTATCACATCCAACAAACCATCGTCGGTCAGAACCGTCTCATCGAGCGACTCTTGGTCGCCCTGCTCGCCGACGGTCACATCCTGCTCGAAGGGCTGCCGGGGCTAGCCAAAACCACCGCCGTGCACGCCTTGGCGGACGGCATGGCGCTCAGTTTCCAGCGCATCCAATTCACCCCCGACCTGATCCCCGGCGACATCACCGGCAGCGACATCTTCCTGTCACGCGAGGGCGAACTCAAATTCATCGAAGGGCCGATCTTCCATGAGATCATCCTCGCCGACGAGATCAACCGCGCCCCCGCGAAGGTGCAATCTGCGCTGCTCGAAGCGATGCAGGAGCGCCAGGTCACGCTCGGGGATCAGACCTTCCCGCTCGCCGAGCCGTTCCTCGTGCTCGCGACGCAGAACCCGATCGAGCAGGAGGGCACGTTCCCGCTGCCGGAGGCGCAGCTCGATCGGTTCATGCTGCTGATCAAGGTCAGCTATCCGACCGCGAACGACGAGCGCGCGATGCTTGATCGGATGAGCATCAATGATGTTCCCGCGGCGAGCGAGGTCACGACGATCGAGCACGTGCGTGCGGCGCGTCGCGTGGTCGGCTCGATCTACATCGACGATCGTGTCCGCGACTACATCGTGCACATCGTGCAGGCGACGCGCCGCCCGCGCGACTACGGCCTCGGCGAGCTTGCGCCGCTGATCGAGTACGGCGGCTCTCCGCGCGCGACGCTCAACCTCGCGACCGCCGCGCGCGCGCATGCATTTCTTCGACACCGCGCCTATGTCACGCCCGATGACATCAAGGCGATCTCGATGGATGTCATGCGGCACCGCGTGCAGGTTACCTACGAAGCCGAAGCAGAGGACGTCAGCTCCGAGGACGTGGTCCGCAGGATCTTCGAGTACCTGCCGGTGCCCTGACGATGGGCCTGACGACGGCGGAGCTGTTCAAGAAGGCGCGGCAGATCGAGATCGCCTCCCGCAGGTTGGTCGACGAGGTGCTCGGCGGTC
>JAYUTP010000052.1:0-2414 GCA_043755075.1 Tenderia sp. (SeqCode) | reverse complement strand
TCATTACGAATGGCGCGACAAAGTTCGTAACCATCCATAATCGGCATGCTTTTATCCAGTAACACAACATCGAAACTCTTATTCCGCATCAGACTTAATGCCTCATGCGCGGAATCGGTAACCGAGACCTCAACCTGCCGATCCGCCAGCACCTGTTGCGACAGCCGCAAATGGATCGGGTCATCATCCACCACCAGAACACGAAATGGCGTAGACCATTTGATAGCCGTTGTTGTTTGTAAGTTGAGCATTTATACCTTTTTAACACCATTAATCCGCGTTGAAATGCTTCTGAAAAAGCTGCACAACCTGAAAAATCCGTGATTGCCGTAATAGCGCCTACAGCGCGGGGCGATCCGTTATCTGCACAACTGAGGCGCCTCGCCCAGCGGGATCCAGCCCCATTGCCTGAAACAAAACCTGTTTATCGAACGGTTTTGACAGACATGCTTCGGCACCAGCCTGACGGATCTTTAATTCATTTTCAGGAGTGAAATAACCGGTCATGGCGATAACTCGGATATCCTGCGAAACAGGGTCATCCTTTATTTGCTGACAGACAGCAAAACCATCCAGCCCCGGCATTTTCAGGTCAAGCAGGACAATATCGGGGTTAAACAGGTGCACTTTGCGACCGGCATCAAAGCCGTCATGGGCAGTGCTAACAACGATGGACTCGGGGAGAGTTGCGAGGAGATCAACGAGATAACGGGCAAAGGAGCGGTTGTCATCAACCACCAAAACACGGATCGAACCTTTGGACTGGGGCTGTATGCCGCGCTCTTTGGCAAAGGCATCGACATCTTCGGCCATAAAGCGACGGTGACCGCCAGCAGTAGTGACCGCCTTTAACAACCCTTTTTGCGCCCACTGCCTAACAGTAACGGGAGAGACCATGAGAAACTCAGCCACCTCGTTGGGGGTCATGTAGGCACGATGGTGACTGGGTCGCATCATGATCTCTCCCGTTAATGTCAGTTTACATAAAGCCAATAATCGTTTCAATCGATTTTATCGTGTTAATCGATTGTAGCGATATAATCGGTTTAAATACAAGTTCAATTTTATTTAGCATTATATTCACTAAAAACCTCTTTTATAGTAAGCCTTAATTACCCAAAATTGATCTGGGAGAGATGCTCGCCCGCACACCAACGACGGTAGTCCGTCAGAATCTTGCCATGATCAAACGCCAGCAATTGCGGCAGTTGCTCCAACGTACAGACCATAAAATCCTTGGCGTCATCCTGCGCCTGCGGTTGCCCCTGGGCCTCGGCCACGTAAACCAGACTTACGGTATGGCCACGGGAATCGCGCTCGGGGTGGGAGTAACACCCAAGCAACGCCTTCAGGGCCACATTCAGACTTGTCTCCTCCAGCGCCTCACGAATCGCAGCCGCCTCTACCGTCTCGCCAACATCGACAAAACCACCGGGGATCGCCCAGCCATAAGGGGGATTGAGCCGTTCAATCAACACAATGGGGCGACCGGGGCGATCGGTCAGCTCGATGATGATGTCAGCGGCAATTGCCGGTGTTACAGGTCTGGCCATCGATTACTCCTGATCACGGATAAAACGGATGATGTTGCGCCGTTCATGTTTGTTGGGGCGGCGTTCTGGTGCCGCCATGCCTGCTGACTGCAAGCGGCGTTGCTCGGCATACTGCTCACGCACCGTGCGGCTCGCCTCGGTTTCAGCATAGAGGGTCTGTGCTACGGCAGCGGGACCACGCTTGTCTGAAAGCCCCTGCACCACAACAACCATCTCTTCATGACCACGTTGAATACGCAACTCATCACCGATGGCGACTGCCCGTGAAGTTTTCACGCGGCTGCCATTGAGATGGACATGACCGCCATTGATGGCATCGCTGGCGAGGCTGCGTGTCTTGAAGAAACGCGCCGCCCAGAGCCACTTATCGATGCGTACTTTGTTAGATTCTGATTCAGACATGGGATTGGAATTTATCACAAAAGCAAAGGGCCGACGCTTTCGCGTCAGCCCTTCAAACAACAAACAGCTGTGATTGGTTACTTACTACCGGCCACCGACAACAACAGATCATTCAGGCGTGATACAAAGCTAGCGGGATCCTCCAGCTGACCACCTTCGCTCAACAGCGCCTGATCAAACAATACATGACTCCAGTCACCAAAGCGCGCCTCATCACTCTCGCTCTGTAAGCGCTCAACCAGCGGATGGTCGGTATTGATCTCCAGGATCGGTTCGACATTTGGCACCGCATGGCCTGCTTGCTTCAAAATCTTCTGTAAACTTACCGCCATATCCTGCTCTTCAACCACCAGACATGAGGGTGACTTGGTGAGGCGATGGCTGACACGCACCTCTTTCACCTTGCCTGCAAGTGCCGTCTGCATACGCTCGACCAGGTCTTTGTACTGATCGGCGGCC
>JAYUTP010000051.1:0-3602 GCA_043755075.1 Tenderia sp. (SeqCode) | reverse complement strand
ACCAAACGAACAGGAAGAAAGCGATTGATTGCCCTATCAGGGTTGCATTTATGTTCATAAGAGAACCTTACTCAGCTTGTCCGATGGATATTGTGTATGTAATCCGGGCACCGATTAAGCAACGGCGAAGATTATGTACATGGCGATACCAACAGCGATCATCGGAACCGCGTCAACCAGACCCATTACGATAAAGAACTGGGTACGCAGCATTGGGATGAATTCAGGCTGACGGGCAGCACCTTCCAGGAAACGGCCACCGAGGATACCGATGCCTACTGCGGCACCCAATGCACCCAAACCCATCATGATTGCGCCAGCGATATACAGCAGTGCTTGTTCCATTGTCTTCTCCTATCTACTATCAAAGTTAAACGTAAGTTAAGTAAAAATCAGTGGTGCTTCTGGTGTGCCATGTCCATGTAAACAATTGTCAGCGTCATAAAGATGAAAGCCTGCAACAGCACAATCAGGATATGAAATATCGCCCAACCCAGTTGCAACAGCACACCAAAGCTGGCCAGTACCGCACTGGCACTGAACATGACAGCAATCAAGATGAATATCATCTCGCCAGCATAGAGGTTACCAAAAAGCCGCAGCGCCAGAGAGATCGGTTTAGCAATCAGCGAAACACCTTCGAGGAAAATATTGACTGGCAGACCAAACTTGCCAAAGGGCTGCAGAGTCAACTCACCGACAAAACCACCGAACCCCTTGACCTTGACACTGTAATAGAGGATGAGCCAGAAAACACCCAGCGCCATGCCGAAAGTGGCATTAGGATCTGTGGTAGGAACAACCTTAAGGAAATTGATTCCAAGTGTACCAGCCATCACTGGCAACCAATCAATGGGAACCAAATCCATCAAGTTCATTAACAGTATCCAGCAGAACACACTCAACGCCATTGGCGCGACCATATTGTTTCTGCCCGTGAATGAACCGCGGACGCTGGTATCAACAAACTCAACGATCCACTCAGCAAAGTTCTGCATGCCACCTGGGACACCCGAGGTGACATTCTTGGCGACGCGACTGAAGAAAAACAGGAAGAGTGCGCCCAGCACCAATGAAAAAAACATTGTATCGACATGGATGGCCCAGAAGCCCATCTGCGCGGCCTCTTCAGCACTGGCGGCCAGACCCCAACTACCGTCAGCCTGTTGGCCATAAGTAAGATTGGTCAAGTGGTGCTTGATATAAGCGGAGGATGTAAGTGCTTCGTTTTCACTGGCCATCGTTATTAATCCACATTAAATTTTAACAAATACTTTGTCAGTACAACCGCCACTTGGCCTGCCAAAAACCCCACTAAAAGAGCAAGTGGCTCGAGCTTCAGCGCAACCAGCCCTATCAGAAGCAGGGCGATTGTTGAGAAAATTCGCTCAGCAGCACAGCGATACACAGTCCGCAGGATGCGCTCGGCGTCTTCCTTTGCAATTCTTTCGGCACGCCGCATATACCAGAGCTGTAGCAGCGTATTCACTGCCGCGATCAACCCACCATAAAGCGAGGCCATCGCCCAAGGCTTGCCGTACAGAGCACCCGCTGCTACGGCGACTACAACCGCTATAACCAGCTGTATCAGTAGTAGATTTCGCGTTTCGCGATGTATAGCCATGGCAGGTTTGCGGTTATTTTCTTCTTGGCTCACGGTCAAAACCGTACAGTCTGCGCAATCCAGCGTCCACTACGGACGCCGCGCAGTATAAAGACAACTCCCCGGGGGGTCAACGCTTGGCGGGATAAAAGCAGCTAAATGTCGCAAATTTTTTACGGAATTAGCCCAAGAAGATCTATTTAATATGGTTGAGGATACCATCCAGCTCATCCAAGCTGTTGTACTGAATCACCAACTTGCCTTTACCCGAGGCACCATGCTGAAATTTTACTGCGGCACCGATCCGCTGCGACAGATCCTCTTGCAGCTGGCGGATGTTGGGATCTTCGCGCTTCGCCACCTGATGCTCGCCTGGCTCAGCCAGGAGACGGCGCACCAACTGCTCGGTCTCGCGCACTGACATTCCCTTGGCCACTACGGTGCGGGCGGCGCTACGCTGCTGCTCAGCCGCCAGCGCCAACAGGGCGCGGGCATGGCCCATCTCCATGTCGCCGTTTTCGAGCATGGTCTTGACCTCATCCTCCAGATCCAGCAACCGCAGTAGATTGGAGACAGCAGCGCGGGAGCGCCCTACCGCATCGGCGGTCTGTTGATGGGTTAGCTCAAACTCCAAAATCAGCCGTTGCAAGGCCCCCGCCTCTTCCATCGGGTTGAGATCTTCACGTTGAATATTTTCGATGAGGGCCATGGCCATGGCGGCTTGATCCGGCACATCACGAATGACGCAAGGGATTTCGTGCAAGCCGGCCATCTGCGCTGCGCGCCAACGGCGCTCACCGGCGATGATCTCGTAATGTTTGCCGTCACCGATGGGGCGCACCACGACTGGCTGAATCACGCCCTGCGCCTCGATGGAATCGGCCAGTTCTTGCAGCGTCTCAGGGTGCATATCAACACGGGGTTGATATTTACCACGCTGCAGCAGATCGACCGGCAACCTTTTCAGGAGAGTGTCGCTTGAATCAACGACGCTCAACGATTGGCTGTCGGGCGCGACCTCTGCCACCGCCACGGGCGCCCCTTTGGCGCTCGCCAACAGCTCATTCAAGCCGCGCCCTAATCCCCGTTTTTTAGTCGCCATGATAGTGTTAATTCTCTTTAAATTGCTTGGGCCGTGTGTGCCGCCTCGGCCTGACGCTCTTTGCGCAGGAATTCTCCCGCCAACGCCAGATAGGCCACCGTACCGGTGCAGGCCTTATCATAGATAATTACTGGCAGACCGTGACTCGGGGCCTCGGCGAGACGGACATTACGCGGGATCACGGTGCGGTAGACTTTATCGCCAAAGTGGCTGGTGAGCTGTTCGGAGACATCCACGGCAAGATTGTTGCGTGCATCATACATGGTTCGCAGCAGCCCTTCGATGTGCAGAGCGGGATTGCTGGTAATACGAATCTGCTCGATGGTATTGATGAGGGCGGAGAGTCCCTCGAGGGCGTAGTATTCGCATTGCATCGGGATCAGCACCGACTTGGCCGCCACTAGGGCGTTGACCGTCAGCATGTTGAGCGATGGCGGGCAGTCGATGAGGATGTAGTCGTAGCTTTCCGCCACCTCGCTCAAGGCATGCTTGAGCCGCAACTCGCGCTCAGGCATATTCATCAAGCCCACCTCGGCGGCGGTCAGATCGGAATTGGCCGGGATCAGGTGATAGCCTGCCTCGCTGGCATCGACAATCACTTCGCGGATCGACGCCTCGCCTAACAGCAGCTCACAGCTGCTAACCTCTACCTCAGCCTTGTCGATACCGCTGCCCATGGTGGCATTGCCCTGCGGGTCGAGATCCACCAACAATACACGGCGCTTGGTCGCTGCCAGCGATGCCGCGAGGTTGATGCTGGTGGTAGTCTTGCCGACCCCCCCCTTCTGGTTGGTTATCGCGATGATCTTGGCCATGGGCTTATCACTATATTATATTTATATTCATTTATTGATCTGCGACACGGGCCACAATGGCCAAGTGCCGCTCCGCCCCGAG
>JAYUTP010000050.1:0-3456 GCA_043755075.1 Tenderia sp. (SeqCode) | reverse complement strand
AAAGAAGAGCTGACCCACAGCCTGATTAGGCATGTGCTTGTACGTATTACCGAAAAAGCCAACAGAGAGGCACGTAACGCCTTAAGGCAATCGTAGTGGGTGAGTGTTTGACTGGCTTTAATAAAGTGTAACGCCCATGAGCTTTTTGATTATTGTTGCAAAAATATTCGCCTCAATCTTTTTGGTTGGATTTTTGGCGGGAGGTGTCATGTTAGCTAACCCCCGTTTTCATCGTCACCCCCCTATGATCGAATACATAACAGGATTTATCCTCACCTGCTTAGGTAGCGCTGGGTTTTATTATTTGTGGTGGTAGCTTAATTGCCGAAACTACACTGTTCGTCCAGCGCGTGACGAAAGGTTGGTTGTATATGCGCTGCTTGTATTCTCTTGGCCTCTTTATGGTGTCGTTGCTGATAATTTTTCTTGAAGCCGTTTGTTTTAAAAAAATGCCATCGTTGAGATACAAAAAAGCCCCTTCCGTGTGATGCAGAAGGGGCTTTTTTGCGTAAGGGGTTAGCCTCTTATTGACACAGCGATCGGCTCACGGGCGATTACGCACCAAATTTTTTGTAGGTGATGCGGTGTGGCTGACTGGCGGCATCATCGCCGAGGCGGCGTTTTTTATCCGCCTCATAATCGGCAAAGTTACCCTCAAACCACTCCACATGGCTGTTGCCCTCAAAGGCGAGCATGTGGGTGGCGATGCGGTCAAGAAACCAGCGGTCATGGGAGATCACCACGGCGCAGCCACCAAACTCCAGCAGCGCTTCTTCCAAGGCGCGCAGGGTCTCGATATCCAGATCATTGGTCGGTTCATCGAGCAGTAGCACATTGCCGCCGCTTTTAAGCAGCTTGGCTAAATGCAAACGGTTACGTTCGCCGCCGGAGAGGTCGCCAACACGTTTCTGTTGATCACCACTCTTGAAATTAAAACGGCCCAGATAGGCGCGGGAGTTGAGCGTGGTGGTGCCGACAGTGATAATCTCCTGACCATCGGATATCTCCTCCCAAACCGTTTTTTTAGCGTCGAGAGTATCGCGGCTCTGGTCAACATAGGCGAGCTTAACGGTTTCACCAATGCGTAACTCACCGCTATCCGGCTTCTCCAGCCCCATCAACATTTTGAAGAGTGTGGACTTACCCGCGCCATTGGGGCCGATGACACCGACAATACCGCCGGGTGGCAGGCTAAAGTTAAGGTCATCAATGAGCAGGCGATCACCAAACGCTTTACCAAGATGGCTGGCCTCGATAACCAGATCACCCAGACGTGGCCCAGCAGGGATAAATAACTCATTAGTCTCGTTACGTTGCTCATAACTTTGATTGGCCATCTCTTCATAGCGAGCCAAACGTGCCTTGCTCTTGGCGTGGCGTCCTTTCTGATTGCTGCGTACCCACTCCAGTTCGGATTTCATCGCCTTGATACGGGCACCTTCACTCTTCTCTTCCTGAGCTAAACGTTCACCTTTCTGTTCCAGCCAGGACGAGTAGTTGCCTTCCCACGGAATACCGTGGCCACGGTCCAGCTCTAGAATCCAACCGGCCACGTTATCGAGAAAATACCGGTCATGGGTCACGGCAACCACTGTCCCTTCAAATTCACGTAGGAAGTGTTCGAGCCAGGCGACCGATTCAGCATCAAGATGGTTGGTAGGCTCGTCGAGCAGCAGCATATCGGGTGACGAAAGAATCAGACGGC
Source organism: Tenderia sp. (SeqCode) (assembly GCA_043755075.1). GTDB lineage: Bacteria > Pseudomonadota > Gammaproteobacteria > Tenderiales > Tenderiaceae > JAKFXL01. The sequence goes on along the minus strand of JAYUTP010000050.1, from coordinate 1,751 downwards.
ACAACGCCACACGACGGCGTTCACCGCCAGAGAGTTTGGTGACGTCAGCATCCCAAGGCGGCAGACGCAACGCCTCGGCAGCAATTTCCAGCTTGCGATCAAGGTTGTGGGCATCGGAGGCCTGAATGATATTTTCAAGCTCAGCCTGCTCCTTGGCGAGTGCATCAAAGTCAGCATCAGGTTCCGCATAGGCGGCATACACCGCATCTAAGCGCACCATCGCCTCCTTGATGTGACCCAGTGCCTCCTCCACATTGCCACGCACATCTTTAGCGGGATCGAGATCGGGCTCCTGAGCCAGATAACCGATCTTAATGCCCGGCTGTGGCCGTGCCTCGCCATCAAAATCTTTATCTACCCCCGCCATGATGCGGATGACGGTCGACTTACCCGCACCGTTCAAACCTAGCAGGCCGATTTTGGCACCAGGAAAAAAAGAGAGCGAGATATCTTTAATGATGGTGCGTTTCGGGGGGACAATCTTGCTCACCCGGTTCATAGTGTAAATATATTGGGCCATAGTTTTTTAAATTCCCGTTGGTTAAAAATGTATTTTATTCCGCAACCTGCCAAGCGTGCGAAGCACACAATATATTTTATAAGGTGTGCCTGTTGGCACGGCTTGGTGGGTTACGCTGCGCTTAACCCACCCTACATTGATTTGGTCAGTGATACTCTTTAAATCACCCGCTCATTACCGCCATCAATGGGAATCTGTGCCGCAGTGGTTTTGGCAAACAGCGGGCCGCACAGCTCGCAGGTCAACTCTGCCACATCGTGGCTGGTGACTTCTGTTTTTAATATGTTCTTGCGTTTATATTGCTCCACCGACAGGCCGTAGTGTTTGGCGCGGGCGGTGAGGACTTCGTCAGTCCAGATGCCGGTATCAAACACGCAGTCGGGATGCAGTGTATTGATGCGGATATTCTCGCCACCCCATTCGAGCGCAGCAATGCGAGCCATCTGGGTCAGCGCTGCTTTGGTGGCGGAGTAGGCCACGGCGCCGGGGCCGGGGGCGGGCACATTTTTGGAACCCATTGCCACGACACGTCCCCCCTTCGGTGCCAGCTTCAAAAAGGGATAGGCCTCGCGCATCAATACCAGATTGGCATCAAGGTTGATGTTCATCACCTTGCGCCACTCATCACTGCTGAGTGCGTCGATACGTTTACCGCCAGGGAAGATGCCAGCGTTGAGTACAATCATATCTAAACCACCAAAGTGGGCGACACCTTGTTTGATGGCGGCGATGAGTGCTGCTTCATCGGCAACGTCGCAGGTGATGCCAAGATAATCGACACGTTTAAAGAGTGTTTCGATATTGGCATCAATGTCGAGTGCGATCACGGCAGCGCCGCGTTTGAGCATCGATTCGACACATGCTTTGCCGATGCCAGAGGCACCACCGGTGATGAGTGCGATCTCGCCCTGAAACTGTGGCGCACTGCCGCCCTTGCGTAGTTTGGCTTGCTCCAAGTCCCAATATTCCATGTCGAAAATATCTTTTGCCGAGAGTGCTTTCCAGCCGCCTATTAGTTCAGCGCGGGCGATGATATCCATGGTGTGGTCGTAAATGTCGGTGACGATTCGCGCCTCTTTGGCACTTTTACCAACGCTGATCATGCCAAGTTCTGTATCGAGAATGACACGCGGTGCGGGATCAACCATGGTTTTGGGTTCGCGGGCGTCAGAGGCGTGTTGGTTGAAATAGGTTTTATACGCTTCGACATATCCCGCAACATCACGCCCTA
>JAYUTP010000049.1:0-10609 GCA_043755075.1 Tenderia sp. (SeqCode) | reverse complement strand
TTGGATTCCAGCTGGCTATATTTATGCAGCAGCGGGCGATCAAGCTGCTCAAGATTAGTCTGGAAGGGACGGAAGGTCTGTTGCCTGTAGCGATCGGATTGCAGCTGGTAGCAACAGTTGTTGACTAGCTGACTGATCAGCACAAACTGTTCAATCACTAGATAGTGCGACAGGCGCAACAGAACCTCACGTCCTGGATAGGCCCAGAACCGATCAACCTGAAACAACTGCTGCAACAGCTCGTTGAATGTTTCAACAGCAAACGGTATTTGATTGGCTGCCGTGGCCAACTCCTGCCACAGTGCCTCGCGTTTTTTCTTTAGATCAAAGTGGCTCATTGAGCGCCCTTGAGTGCAACTCAAAACTCATCTTCATAAACACTTCGCTCATCTTTTATTGAGATAGTTGATCGCTTCCTGCTGGCCAGGAGTACGCGACAAGACGGCGATGTAAGCCGCGATCGCATCGTCCCGTTTACCAAGTTGCACTTTGGCCCGTGCGAGATAGAGATAGGCGGTTTCGTCAGAGGGATATCCGATGACCATGGTGGCTGCTGTTTTTTCCATGACCGCCCAATTCTGCCGTGCCTCCAAAGCAGTCATTAGCCGCACTAGGGCAATATAATTGTTCGGGGCAAGCTCCAGTACGGCACGTGCGCTCTGTTCAGCTTCGCGCCAGCGTTTTTGCGCCAGCAGCGGCAGCGTGACGCCAAGCCGTGCATCGATCGATTTACTGTTGTGGTCAATGGCGAAGCGATACTCGCGGATGGATTCGTCGAAACTACCGACCAGGTAATACAGCCAGCCGCGACGGAGAAGCTTAAATTCAGCATCGGGATCATTGACACGCACTTGATCAAGTGCGGTGATCGCCGCACCGTACTTACCTGCCGCTTCAAGCTTATAGGAACTTTGCCAGGCCGATCCCTGGGCCAACACCGATGTTGCAGACAGTGTCAGGATCACTGAAAGCACAGCGTGCAAGTGAGGGTACTTCATAGCTTTCATACCTTGGGGTATCGGATCATGGCGGGTAAAAATTAGTGGATTTTAACATGGCCACTATGTGGCTCATAGCCAGGGAATTTCACCGTTAGGGCCAAGCCGCCATCTCCCTTGAGTGAGTGCATTCAACGTCTGTAAAAACAAGAGTCGGACGTTTTTGAATGATTCAAGTGATGATTAAAAAAACAATGTCGGCACAAGTGATAGAGCTACTGACGACGGGCAAAGGGGGGATATGTTTATTTAACGTTGACAGTAATAACGAGGGCTATTGCCAAAATTGGGCCTATATGGTCGAATGCGCGCGCAGTCAGCCCGCCTGTTTATCTGTTGTGTGAACCCATGGCCACCCGCCGCCGTCCTTCTGCCAACACCAAAAAATCCAGCCGTCTGCGCACCTTTGTGCGTCGTGTCTTTCTGTTTATGCTGTTCATTTTGTTGCTCGATGTCGCCTATCTCTGGTGGCTGATGCCGAATTGGAATGAGCTGGCCAAAGGAGCGGTGCCAAAATCCGCCTTTATCGCGAACTACGAAGAGCAACGCGCCGAAGATGCCAAACTGCCCAAACTGCGTTGGCAACCGGTGCCGCTTGCCGCTATCGCCAAACCGATGCGTCGTGCCGTGATCGTCGCCGAGGATAGCCGCTTCTATGAACACGATGGCTTTGATGTAGCAGCGTTGCAGGATGCCTGGGAGTACAACCTGGAGCGCCGGAAAATGGCGATAGGTGGCAGCACCCTGTCGCAGCAGCTGGCCAAGAATCTGTTTCTCACCCCATCGCGTAATCCACTGCGCAAATGGCATGAGATATGGTTGACGCTGATTATGGAGCGGCAGTTGCCTAAGCGCCGCATCCTTGAACTCTATCTAAATGTCGCTGAGTTTGGCCCCGGCATCTACGGTGTAGAGGCCGCCAGTCGCCACTATTGGGGTATATCCACCAGCCAGCTGAGCACCCAGCAAGCCATCGAGCTCGCCGCCACCCTGCCGGGGCCGAAGAAGCACAACCCCGCTACCCGCACCCGATTTTTCCAGAATAAGGTGAACAAAATTGGACGGCATATGCGGGTGGGGGCAGCGACTCGGCCTACTCCAGTGCAGGTTCTTGCCCCGGTGGCAGAATCGGCTCCTGCCCCTGATTCAGCCCCAGCTCCAGAACTAATTCCAGAACCGGTGCTAGAGCCAGCTCCGGAGCCAATTCAGTAAAAGTTCATCGCCCGGAGGATGACGAGCTTTGGCGGTCAAGGCCGGGAAATGGTATTCTTGACACCCTTTTTTCGCGTTAGACCTGAGTTTTTTATGGGCCAGAAACTTTTTATCAAAACCTTCGGTTGCCAGATGAATGAGTATGACTCCTCTAAGATGGCGGATCTGCTCAAAGACTCCCATGGCTTGGAGTTGACCACGCTGGCCGAGGAGGCCGACGTGCTGCTGCTCAACACCTGTTCGATACGTGAAAAGGCGCAGGAGAAGGTCTTCTCGCAGCTGGGCAGGTGGCGCGAGTGGAAGGAGCAGCGGCCACAGCTGGTGATTGGTGTTGGCGGTTGTGTCGCCAGTCAGGAAGGCGAGTCGATCCGCAGCCGCGCCCCTTACGTCGATGTGATCTTTGGCCCACAGACTCTGCACCGCTTGCCGGAGATGATCAATGCGGCGCGCCTGAAGCGGGCCCCGGTGATTGATATCTCCTTCCCCGAGATCGAAAAATTCGACCGTCTGCCGGAGCCGCGTGCCGATGGCCCGATGGCCTATGTCTCGATCATGGAGGGGTGCTCCAAGTACTGCACCTTCTGCGTGGTGCCCTACACCCGTGGCGAGGAGTTCAATCGTCCGTTTAATGATGTGCTGGCGGAGGTGACGAAGCTCGCCGCCCAGGGGGTGCGCGAGATTCACCTGCTGGGGCAGAACGTCAATGCCTACCGCGGTGTGATGGATGATGGCGAGATCGCCGATCTGGCGCTGCTGATTCATTTCGTCGCCGCTGTTGAGGGGGTGGAACGGATTCGCTTTACCACCTCACATCCGATCGAGATGACCGAGAGCCTGATTCAAGCCTATGCTGAGGTGCCAAAACTGGTGAGCCATCTGCACCTGCCGGTGCAGAGCGGTTCTGATCGTATTTTAGCGCTAATGAAGCGTGGCCACACTGTGCTGGAGTACAAGTCGATCATTCGCCGTCTGCGCGAGGCGCGGCCGGATCTGGTGATGTCGTCCGATTTCATCATTGGCTTCCCCGGCGAGACGGAAGAGGATTTCGAGGCGACCATGTCGCTGATTGATGAGATTGGCTATGATCGCTCCTACAGCTTCGTCTACAGCCCGCGCCCCGGCACCCCGGCAGCGAGCATGCCTGATGATGTGCCGCTGGCAGTCAAGCAGACGCGGCTGGCCCGGTTGCAGGCGCGGCTCAACGAGATCTCGATGCGCATTGGCCAGGAGATGGTCGGTAGCGTGCAGCGGGTGTTGGTGGAGCGCCTCTCCATCAAGGATGTGACAGAGCTGGCGGGGCGCACCGAAAATAGCCGCGTGGTCAACTTCCCGGGCACGCCCGAAATGATTGGTCAGTTTGTCGATGTGCGCATTAGCAATGTTCAGTCAAATTCCTTGCGCGGGGAACTTATTGAACAAAACCAGCCAGTTAAGTCTGCGGCGGTGGAGTGTGCCTAGTCTTTATTGGCTGAGTGTGATTCAATTCCAGCCACTCCACACATATTTGCAGACACTTTGAACGATCAACCTATCACTTCCGACTTTATTCTCGAACCTACCGACAACCAGCGCCTGGCTAACCTTTGTGGTCAGTTTGACGATCATCTGCGATTGATGGAGCTGCGCCTGGGGGTTGAAATCAATAACCGCGCCAGCGTCTTCCGCATTGTCGGCGATAACAAAAAATTTGTGCAGGCCGCCGAGACAGTGATTAAAACACTCTATGCCACGGCTGATTGTGAGGCGGTAACGCCGGAAACAGTACATATGTTGTTGCAGCAGCAGGTGGGCGACATCGTCGATCCCCGTTCGGTCACCGAGGCCACTACCGATGGTGTCATTGAGACTGCGGTGATCAAGACCCGCCGTGGTTTTGTCAAAGGACGTGGTGCCAATCAGGTGCGCTATCTTCATGCCGTCCGTACCCATGACCTCAGCTTCGGTGTCGGCCCCGCCGGGACTGGCAAGACCTATCTCGCCGTAGCTTGCGCCGTTGAGGCGCTGGAGCAGGAGAAGGTGCAGCGCATTATCCTTACCCGTCCTGCCGTCGAGGCCGGTGAACGGCTCGGTTTTCTGCCCGGCGATCTGGTGCAGAAGATCGATCCCTATCTGCGGCCGCTCTACGACGCCCTGCACGAGATGCTCGGTTTTGAGCGGGTGGTGAAGTTGCTGGAACGCCAGGTGATCGAGATCGCGCCGCTTGCCTACATGCGCGGCCGCACCCTGAGCGATGCCTTCATCATCCTCGATGAGGCGCAGAACACCACCAAAGAGCAGATGAAGATGTTCCTGACCCGCATCGGCTTTAACTCGAAGGCGATTGTCACTGGCGACGTCACCCAGATTGATTTGCCCAGCAGCCGCGACTCCGGTCTGCGTCATGTGGTTGAATTACTGCGCGATGTCGAAGGGATCAGCTTCACCTTCTTCAAGGCCAAAGATGTGGTACGCCATCCGCTGGTGCAGCGCATCGTTAGCGCCTACGACAAACACGATGCCGACATCGAAGCGGCGGCTGAAAAATCCTCAGCTCAGCACCTCAGCAAACGTCATCCATGAACGTAGACCTTGATTTGCAGTATGCGGTCGCCACCGTCGGCGACCGTGCCCCAGCTCCCACTCCTGAAGCGTTTAAGGCCTGGGTCGATGCGGCGCTGGAGGGTTTTGTCGAAGTGGCGGAGCTGACGGTACGCATTGTCGAGGTTGATGAGATTCAGCAGCTCAACCGCACCTATCGTCACCAGGATAAAACCACCAATGTCCTCTCATTTCCCTTTGAAGCGCCGCCCGGTGTCGAGCTGCCATTGTTGGGCGATGTGGTGATCTGTGCCGTCGTGGTGGCGCAGGAGGCCAAAGAGCAGGGTAAACCGCTGATGGCGCATTGGGCCCACATGGTGGTCCACGGTGTGTTGCATCTGCTGGGATATGACCATATTGAGGATGACGAGGCCGATGAAATGGAAGGGCTCGAAATCGAAATTCTGGCGCGCCTGGGGATCAACAATCCCTATATTGAGCTGGCGCATGAATAGAAACCATAGGAAAGAGGGGCAATGAACGAAGATCGATCGAGTAATAGCTCAACTAACCGTTCCTGGTTGGAACGGCTAAGACATGTCTTGTCAGGCGGTGAGCCTAGGGACAAGAGCGAGTTATTGGAGTTACTGCGTGATGCACAGCAGCGCGACCTGCTGGAGATGGATGCACTGATGATGATCGAAGGGGTCATGCAGGTCTCGGAGATGCAGGTTCGTGACATCATGATCCCGCGAGCACAGATGGTGGCGCTGAAGCAGGAATCCACGCTGGATGAGTTGCTGCCGCTGATTGCCGAGTCGGGCCACTCGCGCTTTCCGGTGATTGGCGAGGATATCGATGAGGTGGTGGGGCTGATCCTGGCCAAGGATCTGCTGCCCTATTTCATCGGTGAGCGCCGTCACGAATTCAATGTCCGTGATGTGCTGCGTCCGGCGGTATTTGTGCCGGATAGCAAACGGCTCAATATTCTGCTCAAGGATTTTCGCAGCAACCGCAACCACATGGCGATTGTTGTGGATGAGTTCGGCAGCGCTGCCGGGCTGGTCACCGTCGAGGACGTGGTGGAGCAGATCGTCGGTGAGATCGAGGATGAACATGACATCGACGAAGACATCTTCATCAAGAAGCAGAGCGACGACTGCTTCATCATCAAGGCGCTTACCCCGATCGAGGAGTTCAACGATTACTTCAAGTGTGACTTCAGTGACGAAGAGTTTGACACCATCGGTGGCTTGGTAATGCAGGGGTTCGGTCGCATGCCCGAACGTGGCGAAGAGATCACCATCGGCCGTCACCATATGAAAATATTGAGTGCTGACAGTCGCCGCATCCATCTAATTGAGGTGAGTCTGGTGGCTGATAGCGTCGATACTGACGCTGATGTGGTCACCGATAACGAGGATCGCTAAAACGCGACTCAGCCACCGTGAATCAGACCCTCCTCATATTCCAGCGCCTTAGCTCTGGCAGACGTGCAGATTTGGTGGCGCTGCTGTCCGGCGCGGCCACGCCGTTGGCCTTTGCGCCGTTAAAATGGTGGCCGCTGGCGATCATAGGGCCAGCACTGCTCTTCGCGCTTTGGCTCTTTGCCGATTTACGCGGTGCCACCCGTCGTGGCGCACTGTTTGGCATGGGCTTTTTTGGCGTTGGTATCAGCTGGGTGTTTATCAGCATCTATTACCACGGCTATGTCAGCTTGCCGCTGTCACTGTTTCTGACTCTGTTGTTGGTGATGGTGATGGCGCTCTTCCCCGCGCTGCTCGGTTATCTGATCGCCCGTTTTTTCCCGTCCCGTTTTGACAAGCGTTATGTCCGCCTCAAACTATTGTTAGTGATACCTGCCGCCTGGGTAATAATGGAATGGGTGCGCGGCTGGTTCATGACTGGTTTCCCCTGGCTCAGTTTAGGCTACAGCCAGACCGATACGCTGCTGGCCGGCTGGGCCTCTTGGGTGGGTGTCTTTGGTCTCTCCTGGATCGTGGCGCTCAATGCCGCATTGCTGGTGGCGTTATTTTTTGATCGTGCCGGTCGCCCCTGGTATGCGCTAGGGCTGCTAGTGATCTGGTTGCTGGCTTGGCCCATGGATAAATATTACTGGACCGACCCCACAGGCACTCCCATTAAGGCGGCACTGCTGCAAGGCAATGTCTCGCAGGACCTGAAATGGAGCCCCGACTCCCGTCTGCCCACCATTCAGCTCTACACCGAGCTGACCCGCCAGCATTGGAATGCCGATCTGATTATCTGGCCCGAAACGGCGCTGCCGGCCTTTTACGACGAGGTAGAGCCGTTCCTCGACGATTTGGAGCAGGAAGCGCGCCAGCACGATACCGATATATTGATAGGCCTGCTTAGCCACGGCCAGGACAAGCACAGCTATTACAACACCATGGTCGCCCTTGGCCCCGATTCGAGCGAGGGTCGCGGCATGTATCACAAGAACCACCTAGTTCCCTTCACCGAATACCTGCCACTGAAGTGGCTGCTGGGTAACCTCGTCAATTTCATGCAAGTGCCAATGTCCGATTTCAGCCGTGGCGGCCACTACCAAAAGCCGCTGGCGGTGGCTGGGCAGCGCGCCGGAATCTCCATCTGTTTTGAGGATGTCTTTGGCGAGGAGATGATCCGCGCCCTGCCAGACGCCACCTTTCTGGTGAATGTCAGCAATGACGCCTGGTTTGATAACTCCTGGGCACCGCCCCAGCACTTGCAGATGGCGCGGATGCGGGCGTTGGAGACAGAGCGGCCGATGTTGCGCGCCACCAACACTGGCATCACTGCCATCATCGATGCCAAAGGGCGGGAACTGACACGGGTGCCACAGTTCGAGATTGCGGTGGCGACCGCCACCATCCAGCCGCGCAGTGGCATGACGCTCTACGCCATCACCGGCAACTGGTTAATTGTGACCCTGGTGTCGATATTGTTAGTATTGGCGTGGCGATTAAGAAAGCATCGCCAGATGGCCGTAGAATCGCAGTAAATATAGTGGTGTCTGGAGCGCTGGTTTATGTGGAACAAACAGATGGCCCAACAGATAAATAGAACCGTAACAGTTGCCTCAACCATGCTGGCGGCGCTATTACTGATGCAGATTGCCCCACTCCAGGCTCGGCAGATCGTGGCACCGAATGCTGAAGGCTATCGGATGATCGACTCGGCTGAACTCCGTGGCCCGGTCTATGATTTTGTCGACCTCAGCAGCAGTGGCGGGACGCGCCTGAACTTAACGGACGATAGCAGTGCCGAGATCCGTTTCGGCTTCACATTCGAGTTCTATGGCGTCAAGTACTACACCGCCCAGGTCTCCTCAAATGGCTATATTTCCTTCACCGGCAGTGACGACAGCCTCAATAAAAATGGGCTGGCTATCCCACAGCCATTGGGTACGCCTGGCTGGCAGCGGCCACCCTTCATCGCCCCTTGGTTTGATGACCTTAATCCCTCGGCCGGGGGGGCGATCTATTGGAAAAAAGAGGGCAGTGAAGCCAACCATCGCATCACGGTGCAATGGAGTGCCGTGCATCACGAAGACAGTGTCGATGCTGCAGGGGGACGGCCGCTTATTCAATTTCAGGCGATCCTGTACGAGGGCAGCAATAGAATCCTCTTCCAATATCGACAGACCAGCACTAATTCTGCTGCGTTGAGCCACGGCACCAGCGCCACTGTTGGCATCCAGGGGTGTGCGATTGGCACCTCGGATTGCGGTGCGGTTGGCATCAGTTATTCAGCCAACCAGCCATTGCTGACGGATAAGCTGGCGATCGGCTTTGAACCGGTCAAATACGGTTATGTCGGGATTCCAACGGCACCGCAGCAGCGGGATGGTGTTTATGGCGAGGTTTTGACCTATCAGATAGAGATCGTCAATGGCAAAGATGTCGCGACCAATTTCACCATCAACCGGTTGCCGGGGGCGCGTTGGAAGGTCGATGGCCCCACCTCTACCGGTTTGATGGCGCCCAATGAAAGAAAAACGTTTACCTTTACCGTCACCGCACCGGCGATAGATGCAGTGGCATTGGCGAATGACAGTGTTACGTTCAAGGTGACAGACTATGTTGCGCCTATCATTCCAATCACCAGCGGCGGCAGCAGCACCAACACCCAAGGTAATGTAGAGTTGGATGCGCCCCCGCCGCCAGTGATCAAAGAGATCGCGTCGATATTCACCCTCAAGAGCCGTTGTATCGCGTCCTGTTTCCAGCCGGACAGTGATGGCGATGGCGTACCCGACAGCAGCGAGGCCGCCAGCAGTCGTGATGACGCCAAAAAAATTGATGGCTTTAGTGTGCCCCAGGCTGAACCGCTGGATACACGTCTGGATACCGCCATTGAAACGGGCGCGTTCCATGGTTTTACCTCAACACTAGCAACGACAGGCCCTGCGGGCATGAAGTTTACGGCCGGGGTGCTTAACTATCAGGTCATCCCCAGCCGGATTGGCGAGAGCGTGGTGGTCAAGTTCACGCCCGCCACCGCGTGGCCTGCGGGCGTAGTGCTCTACCGTCTTGATAGCAAAGGGGTGTTTACTCCGGTCGTCGCCAAGGATTGGCAGCCGGCGGGGGATCTCCCGTCCAGTTTTCCCTCCATCACGCTGACGTTGGTGGATGGTGGTGCGTTTGATGATGATGGCGCCGTTAATGGAGTGATCGTCAGCCGCCTGGCGATGGGGGAGCGGTTTGTCGCGGTGGAGAGTGGTTCCGGTTTTGGCTCCGGCGGCGCCTTGTCTGGCGAGCTGTTGTTACTCTTTGCCCTAGGGGGCTGGCGCTACGTCAGGCGGCGCACTCACTAACAATCTGTTCACGATCTCGCTGAAGGTCGCATCGCGACGCAGGCTCTCCGCCTCGCCTAGCGACGCCTACTTTTGGTGCCCTCGCGGCTTGATTGAATCTATAGAGATGCTTTTTAATTCGTTAGCCGTCATTTTGATGGGTTTTGATGGAATTCAATCACGTTCCTATCTTGGTCACGAATGAATAACATTACGCCTCCATCAGGTAATGTTACGGGCCCCTCCGTAATCTCAATTCCCAACTTTTTTATTTCTGCTTCGACTGCTTTTATATTAGTTACATTCAGTGCAATGTGAGTATAACCAGGATGCCTTTCCGGTATATCCATTAGTACATTTTCAGTTACCCCAGAATTTGCGTTAAGAATAAAATTAATATTTACACCTGAGGGATGCTCCATTATCGCTACTGGTTCTGGCCCCATCGGGCCTGCAATAAAAACAAAACCCAGTTGCGCATAGAATTTTCTCGCTTTATCTAATTCCGTTACTCGAATTCCAATGTGGTTGATTCCAGATATTTCTTTCATCTCAATTATCCTTATTAACCGATATTTAATTATGGGCGGTTTCAATGTCCAAGTGCAACAAGGTTAAGTTTATCAGCCCAGGGCCGTAGGGCGTAATAAGCGATAGCGCATTACGCCGCATGGAATGGTGGTCAATCCACATAACTCAATGCGCCTTCACATTCACCGGCCCAATCACCAGGATAAACGCCGCCTCTTTCAACCAAGCCAAGCCAAGTAGGGTGGGCACGTTTTCTGTGCCCACGCGGATATTTCGTTTCCATGCCGTGACGCCGGAGAATACCTTCATACCTCAGTAGTAAAGTGCATTCCAGGCACCAAAAGCGACAAAGATAAACATGCACATTCATTCTATGCGGCGGAGGGTAGTGATGTTGTTAAAAGAGTGACTGGTATTCGTTGAGTGACGCATTCAGTTTGTGGTGTTTCAGTGTTCCGCGTGGGCACAAAAAACGTGCCCACCCTACGGGACTCCTTGTCACCCGTTGCATTCTCGAACGATGCGGTTCGTTCCTCACCGCATCCTACGCGCT
>JAYUTP010000048.1:0-38026 GCA_043755075.1 Tenderia sp. (SeqCode) | reverse complement strand
GTGAGGGTGTAGAAGTTGTTGATCTCGACATAGGACTCGGGCCGCACCGGATGCGACATCGGCCCGCCATCCTCAGCGAACTGATAACTACGCAGCCGGTTAACATCATCGATACGTTTCACCGCCCGCGAGAACACGTCAGAAGTGAACTCCTGATCGCGAAAGACCGTAAAACCTTCCTTAAGACTGAGTTGAAACCAGTCGCGGCAGGTCACACGATTGCCCGACCAGTTGTGAAAATATTCGTGGGCGATGACGCTCTCGATGCCAATAAAGTCAGCATCGGTGGCGGTATCGGGACGCGCCAGCACGTACTTAGAGTTGAAGACATTGAGCCCTTTATTCTCCATCGCCCCCATGTTGAAGTCATCCACCGCCACGATCATGTAGATGTCGAGATCATATTCACGGCCATAGACTTGCTCATCCCAACGCATGGCGCGTTTAAGCGAGTGCATCGCGTGGCTACATTTGTCAAGATTGTGCCTCTCCACATAGATACGCAACACCACCTCACGGCCGCTCATGGTGGTAAAACTGTCCTCGATGAACTCCAGCTGCCCCGCCACCAGCGCAAATAAATAACAAGGTTTCTTGAAGGGATCCTGCCAGGTGGCGCTGTGGCGACCATCACCCAACTCGGCCTGAGCGATCAGATTGCCGTTGGAGAGCAGCACCGGATATTTGCCCTTATCCGCGACGATGGTAGTGGTGAAGAGCGTCATCACATCGGGGCGGTCGAGGTAGTAGGTGATCTTGCGGAATCCCTGAGCCTCGCACTGAGTGCAGAAATTGCCGCTCGATTTATAAAGGCCGTCGAGGGAGGTATTTTCCTGCGGCTTGATCAGGGTCTGGATCTCCAACACAAAGACCTCCGGCACCTCAGCAATCGTCAGCGACTCCTCATCAACCTGATACTCATCATCAGTCAGTACCCGGCCATCAAGCTTAACCAGTGACAGCAGCAGGTTGCGGCCATCGAGGCGCAATGGCATTTCACCACTGTCACGGCGCATGCTCATGGCCGAGGTGACCACCGTCTGTGTCTCGCCCAAATCAAAGTGCAACTTCACCTTCTCAATCACAAAAGGCGGCGTGGTGTACTCTTTGAGATGGATAGTTTTAGGTGTTGTATTTGTCATTTTGAGTTCGCTATATAACGTTATTGTGAAATAAGGTCGGCCAAAGTTCCCACCGCAATGGCGTAACGGTTGGAGCGATTCCAGTTCAAAATAGTGCGGAAGTTGTCGTACACCAGAAAGACACGGGCATCTTCCTTATCATCCGGGCGCACCAGCGAAGCGGCAATATCAACCAGCGGAAGATCACGATCGCCCAGTCGCCTCACACCGATGGCATGCCAGTCAGACAATGGTTTTTTGATGTCGAGCGAGAAAAGACTGACATCAAACTCACCCGGCAATTCCACCTCACGCCCCCAAGTCTGTTTATCGGACCAGCCGACGGTGGAGAGGTAGTGCGCCGCCGAGCCAAAGACATCGGCTTTGGAGTTCCAAAGGTCGATGCGGCCATCACCATCAAAATCGACCGCATACTTGCGGAAAGTAGACGGCATGAACTGCGCCTGCCCCATAGCTCCCGCCCAGGAACCCTTCATATTTTCAGGCTCGATATGGCCATTCTCGAGAATCCGCAAGGCGTCCATAAGCTGACTGCGGAAGAAGGCACTGCGACGACCATCGTAGGCCAGCGTTGAAAGGGCAGCAATGACGTTATGACCGCCAGTGAATCGCCCATAGTCAGTTTCAATGCCCCAGAAAGCGACCAGATAGTGCGGCGGCACCCCATATTTTTCGTAAACCCGCGCCAGCAGCTCGGCGTTCTCCACCAGCTTCTGACGGCCCAAATCAATGCGGCGCTGCGAAATACTGTTTTTGAGATACTGATCCAAGGTCAGCGTAAACTCCGGCTGTTTACGATCGAGTTCGACAACCCGTGCAATCGGTTCCACTCCAGCAAAAGCGCGCTCCAGCATCGGAGCGGAGATCCCCTTCTTCAACGCCTCACTCTTCACTTCGACCAGCCACTGCTCAAAACTAACACTCTCGTCAGCCCATACCGTCGAGCTTGCCATGACTAGGCCAGCCATTAACCAACATAACATCCGTTCCAATCTCACAGTCACTCCTTCGCTCAATACCAAAACAATTCTGACGATTCTAGCAAACTATTCACTCACAGCAGCGGCAAACTCATCGGTTCACCTACAGATCATGCTATTTTTTGAATGTTCAAATCACTGTAGAATGAGGCAGCTTTAAACTTAATGAGTTCCCTCATAAATTCAAGGAGAAGCAGATGGCACGCACACTTTCAACCATGCTCGAACTAGGCACACACGCCCCGCAATTCAGCCTGCCCGACACCACTGGCACGCTGGTCAGTCGTGACGACTTCAAAGATACCAAAGGACTACTGGTCATCTTTATGTGCAACCACTGTCCTTACGTAATCCACCTTCGCCAGGCGCTGGCTACTTTTGCACTGGAGTATCGGGCGCAGGGGTTGGCGGTGGTTGGCATTAACAGCAATGACGCTGCCAACTACCCTGATGACTCACCAGAGAAGATGGCTGCCGAAGCCGCAGCGGCGGGTTATACATTCCCCTATCTCTACGACGAGTCCCAAGCAGTGGCCAAGGCCTATCGTGCCGCCTGCACCCCGGATTTTTTCCTCTTCGACAAAAGCATGAAGCTGATCTATCGCGGTCAATTCGACGACAGCCGCCCCAAAAATGACGAGCCAGTCACGGGTAACGATCTTCGTGCCGCCGCCGATGCGCTGCTGGCAAGCCAAGCCATGCCCAGCCAACAAAAACCAAGTATGGGCTGCAACATCAAATGGAAAGAAGGCAACGCGCCTGATTACTTTGGCTAATCCAACATAGAAAAGGCCGCGCTCATCCTGAACGTGGCCTTCAGCAGTCATTATTCAAGTGTTAGATATTTATCTGATCAAAATTTGCAATGGAGTGGTGATCTGAAATATTCACTGCCTCATCACGAATGACTTGCAACGTCTGCATCCCAGCTAACCGGGCAGCATCCAGCTCCTGGGGAATATCAGAGAGAAAGAGGATCGACTCCGCTGGCAAAGCAATCTCGTCGATGATATTGAGATAAGCCTCCACCTCGTGTTTCGCGCCGATAGCGGTGTCGAAATAACCACTAAAGAGTGATGTAAGATCGCCGGAATCACTGTAGCTAAAAATCAGTTTCTGCGCCTGCACCGAGCCAGAGGAGAAGACATAGAGTCGAATCCCCATCCCATGCCACTGGCTCAGATTACGTGCCGCGTCCGCATAAACGTGGCCGGTGAAGTCACCGTTTTTGTAACCCGCTTCCCAAATCATGCCCTGCAGCGCCTTGAGCGGCGTTATCTTCTGATCATCATCAATCCAGCGCACCAGCTGTTTGATCAACGCCTCTTGCTCGAGCGGTTCATCGGCTGCCACTCGAGCATCGTCAAGCAACTTCTCGACATCGGCCTCATCGGCATGCGCCCGGACGAACTCGGCAATATGCTCGCGGGCATAAGGAAAGAGCACTTCTTTCACAAATAAGAGCGACGAAGTAGTGCCTTCAATATCAGTAAGGATCGCCTTAATCATGACAACTGAAACACCTCAAAGGTTGGAAATGACTTGGCGATGGTATCGCCGGTATAGCTTGCCACCCACCCTTCCGAGGTGGTGAAAAGACGAATACATTTAAAATCAGGTATCGCCCCCATATCGAACCAATGCTTGGCGCCAGCAGGCACACTGATCAGGTCCCCCTGCTCACACATCACGCCATAGACCTTGTCGTCAGCATGAATATAGAAGAGTCCTTTGCCTTCGACAAAAAAGCGTACTTCAAAATCACTATGGATATGTTCATCGAGAAACTTCTGGCGCAACATTTGGCGCTCCGGGTGATCGGGACGCAGGGCAATAACATCAACCGACTTGAAGTCATACTCAACCATCAACCGATCAATTGATTCTTTATATGCCGCTATCACATCATCCTGCGTCGCCGTAACAGAGAGTGGCTGATGCGCCCGCCAACGCACAAAGCGGACACCAATCCCCTGAAGCCGAGTAGAAATATCGTCATGATTCTGAAGACTTTCCAGAAGCTGCTGATTGGTTGCAGAAAATATTTTCAGTTTACCCATATCCATACCCATCCTTCGTTAAAGCACATGAAAAAATAGCACCGGAAGCCTTTGCCGCACAAATCATCAAATTTAGCAGCAGGCCGATAACGTAAGTAATAGCCCCAGAGTTTAGCACTAGCGATAGATGCAATGACGTGGAGGTGCTCCATGAAAACGCAAGTAGATACACTGTTATTAACCGTATTTCTGACCCTGCCCTGTTATGCACTGGCCTATGAGTTAAGCCTGGCAGATCCACATGAAGAGCATTGTTATGGTCGCTCCATGATCGGATATGACTCCGTCATCAACTCTCGGCTGAGCGTGCCTGCTGAACATGCCTTGAATCTGGCAGCACTAAGCCGCTCGCCAACAACAGGGACGGTATATTCCAAAGCTATGCTTAACACTATATGGAATGCCTACTTCTGGCAGGACACCCCACACAGCTATGCACTCAAGGTTTTTTATCGCTGCGCCACGGAGCAAACCACACTCCGCAGCGCCAAAAACGACTGGTTATTCGCGGAGAGTTACTGACCTTTGATTTTCAGCAATTCAATATCAAAGATGAGGGTGGCGTCAGGACCGATCATGGCACCTGCACCGCGTTCGCCATAGGCCAGACTGGCTGGAACAAAGATCTGCCACTTGGCACCCTCTTTCATCATCGGCAGCGCCTCCTGCCATCCTTGAACCACTCCATTGACGGGGAAGGTGGCTGGCTGGCCGCGTTTGTATGAACTATCAAACTCAGTACCGTTGATCAATGTGCCACGGTAATGAACCTCAACCGTATCAGTTGCCTTGGGCGATGCCCCTTTGCCGGCATTGATGACCTTATATTGCAGACCACTAGCCGTCTGCTTCACTCCAGGCTTCTTGGCATTAGCGGCCAGGAACTTAGCACCTTCAGTCTTATTGGCGCCGGATTGTTTCTTGGCCTCCTCCACACGCTGTTGCTGTATACGAGTCAACGTTCCCTGAATTTCCTCCTGTGACAACTTGGGGCTGGCACCACTGTTCACATCATGGACTCCCATCAAAAAAGCCGTTTCATCCAACGCCACACCGTCACCCTTGATCTGCTGCGCCACCTGCAAACCAAGAAAGTAACTGAGCCGTTTTTGATCCGTATCCAGCCCCTCGACGGCCTGAACTTGACCCATCCCTGTAAACAACACAATTGCCGCTACCGCCAATTTTTTCATGTGAATTTCTCTAAGGTTAAAAAGCGCTCTATGTTGTCACAGTTTAATTGCCGATACAAAACCAACCCAAGCACTTTATACCTAGCAAAAAAAATGTGACCTCGTTATTAAGCTGCTATGATGCTGAGCCTCATATAATAGAACGCTAACCCCCTCTTTTTGCATGACTATTCGCCTATTAATTCTACTCATTCCGTTACTTCTGAGCAGTGGCTGCACTAGCATGATTGCCGGACGCTTTGCCGATGATCTGGGCAATGCCATTCTTAGTCAGGACGACCCCGAAACCGTGCGCCAAGGGGTGCCCGCCTACCTGATCATGCTCGATAGCATGGTACTGAGTAGCCCTGATGATGCCAGTACACTTCAGGCTAGTGCTTCGCTTTACAGCGCCTACGCCGGCCTCTTCGCCCAGAGTCCTGAGCAGGCTAAACGACTCGCTACCAAGGCCCGACAACAGGCGAGAAAAGCATTATGCACGCGCGTCCGCGATGTCTGCCTGCACGATAGCGGCCCGCTGGATGAGTTTCAAACCAGCCTGACCAGCGTCGATAAAAGCGACATCGCTTACCTCTATACTTATGGTGCCGCTTGGGCTACCTGGGTGCAAGCCAACAAAGGTGACTGGAACGCCGTGGCCGATGTTCCAAGGATCGAGTCGATTATGTTGCGAGTTGCTGCCCTTAATGAGAATTACGAGTGGGGACGCGCCCATCTCTATCTCGGCGTCATCAACAGCCAACTGCCACCGACATTGGGCGGACAGCCAGAAAAGGGCCGCGCTCACTTTGAAAAGGCCATTGAACTCTCCGGTGGTCAGGATCTGATCGCCAAAGTGGAGTTGGCGCGCAACTATGCCCGCCTAGTCTTCGATAAAGAACTACATGACCGTCTGCTCAACGAAGTGTTCACCACCGAGACCACTATCCCCAACTTGACACTCAGCAATACCATGGCCAAAGAGGTAGCCCGCGAGCTGCTGGCCACATCCACCGAATATTTCGAGGAGTAAACCGATGCACAAATTGCTATCACTCACCCTCTGCCTCTTCTTGCTTATGCTGCAACCAGCCCAGGCCAAAAGCTTCAAAATCGCTACTGTCGCCCCCGATGGCACCCGTTGGATGGAGGAACTGAAGGCCGCCGCCAGCGAGATAGAAAAAAAGACCGCAGGGCGAGTCAGCTTCCGTTTTTACCCTGGCGGGGTAATGGGCAATGACAAGAGCGTATTACGCAAGATGCGCGTCGGTCAGCTGCAAGGGGGTGCCATCACCGGCGGTGGTCTAGCGGAAATTTACCCTGATGCCCAGGTCTACAGCCTGCCACTCGCCTTCCGTTCCTATGATGAGGTGGACTATATACGCCAGCGCATGGACAAGAGGATTATCGACGGCCTGCGCGACAATGGATTCGTCAGTTTCGGTCTCGGCGAGGGGGGCTTTGCCTATCTAATGTCTGCCAAACCACTCAACAAAATCAGCGATCTGAGGCAGTATAAGGTCTGGTCACCCGAGGGGGATCAGTTCAGCCGCTCCGCCTTCGAGGCGATCGGCATCTCCCCGATTCCGTTACCACTCACCGATGTGCTCACCGGCCTGCAAACTGGCATGATCGATACCGTCGCCGCCTCATCCATGGGGGCGATTGCCCTACAGTGGCACAGCAAAGTGAAACATCTGAACACCACACCGCTGATGTACCTTTATGGCACCCTCATCATCCAGCGCAAGATTTTTGAGGAGTTGAGCACTGACGATCAACTCACCGTCAATACCATCATGCAAGCCACCTTCAAACGTCTCGATGCGATCAACCGCAAAGACAATGAAGAGGCGATGAAGGCCCTGAAGCAACAGGGTATCCAATTTGCTCAGCCGAGTGCGGAGGAGCAGAAGCAGTGGCAGAACAGCGTCGACGATGCCATGAAAGGGATGAGCAGTAAAAACATTATCAGCAACGAAATGATTCAATCGCTGCGAAAAACCATCAACGAATACCGCAGCGCCCACCCTTAAATGCAACTGATCAACAAATTTGGGCGTCTCATCACTTATCTTGAGGAGAGTCTGCTGGCGCTGTTGCTGGGGATGATGATCATTCTTGCCACCACCCAGATCTTCATGCGTAATTTTTGGGGAAGTGGTATCGACTGGAGCGACCCGCTACTCAGGGTATTGGTGCTGTGGCTTGGGCTGCTGGGGGCGATGGCGGCGACACGTGATGGCAGTCACATCAAGATAGACCTGCTCTCGAAACTGCTGCCAGCGAGCACCTCACGTTACCTCACCCCGTTCACCAATCTGGTCAGCGCTGTAATCTGTGCTGTTGTCAGTTATCACGCGGGGCGCTTTGTGATGATGGAGTATCAAGAGGGTACGACCGCTTTCTCCGCAATCCCCGCTTGGCTCTGCGAGATCATCATCCCCATTGGTTTCGGTTTGATGGCGTTGCGTTTCCTCGCTTCCTCCATCACTACCTTCGTTACACCGGTGGTCTCTGAAGGACGGAGCGTGGATTGATCGTCGCCCTGATCCTGATCGCACTGGCGCTAATCGGCACACCGCTGTTTGTGGTGATCGCCGCCTCGGCACTGGCCGGTTTTTACAGCGCTGATATCGACCTCTCCGCCGTGGCAATCGAGTTTTACCGCCTCGCGGAGATGCCGATTCTGCTCGCCATTCCGCTCTTCACCTTCGCTGGTTATCTGCTCAGCGAGAGCCAGGCCCCACACCGCCTGGTACGACTCACTCAGGCGCTACTCGGCTGGATGCCGGGGGGGTTCGCCATCGTCGCCCTCTGCGCCTGTGCACTCTTTACCGCCTTCACTGGCGCCTCCGGCGTCACCATTGTGGCCCTCGGAGCGCTGCTCTATCCAGCACTCAAGCAAGCTGGCTATCGCGACAACTTCAACCTCGGCCTCATCACCAGCTCTGGCAGTCTCGGCATACTCTTTGCCCCATCGCTGCCACTGATTCTTTATGGCATTGTCTCGCAACAGATGGGGATAGGCGAACCGTTCAGTATCGACGATCTTTTCCTTGCTGGCGTGCTGCCTGGACTGCTTATGATTTTTATGTTGAGTGCTTGGAGTATCTGGCAGGGCCATCGACTCCCCACCACCACCTTCTCGTGGACGGAACTACGCGCAGCGGTGATTGAAGCAAAGTGGGAGCTGCCGCTCCCCTTCATTGTCCTCGGGGGAATCTACAGCGGCTATTTTGCTGTCTCGGAAGCTGCTGCCGTCACAGCAATTTACGTCCTAATTGTGGAGGTACTGATCCTACGTGAAATCAGCTTCAAGGCACTGCCCGGTGTGATGCGTGAATCGATGGTGCTGGTCGGGGCGATCCTAGTAATCCTCGGCCTTTCGCTCGCCTCCACTAACTATCTCATTGATGCCGAAGTACCCACCAAAATATTCGATGTCATCCGCGAGTACATCAAAGACCCACTCACTTTCCTGCTCGCGCTAAACCTGTTCCTACTGGTTCTCGGCACCATACTCGACATCTTTTCCGCCATCGTCATCATGACGCCAATCCTGCTGCCAGTGGCGCTCGGCTACAACATCCACCCTATTCACCTCGGCATCATCTTCCTCGCCAACATGCAGATCGGTTACTTCACACCACCGGTGGGAATGAACCTCTTTATCGCCAGCTACCGTTTCAAAAAGCCCGTGGCGCAACTCTACAAGGCCACACTGCCATTTTTCTTCATCTTGATGATTGCAGTGTTAATCATCACCTACTGGCCGGCGCTCTCATTGACTCTGGTGCAAGCAAAGCAGTAAGCCTCAACAGCCCTCACCAAGAAGTTGCTTTACCTTGTTGATAAAATCATCATTATCAAAAGGCTTGCCGATATAACCTGTGACGTCAGCATTGTGGGGCTCCATGAAACTAGCGCCATCGGTGCGTGCCGTGAGCATCAAAAATGGCAACTGTTGAGTATGCTGACTGGAACGCACCGCGGCAAGCAGCTCCAAACCCGTAACACGCGGCATATTCCAGTCAGAGATCACTAGCGCATAATCGCCATCACGGAGATGCTCTATCGCCTCCTGTCCGTCACAGACGATTGTGATGAGCGCGCCACTGATCGCCCGCCGCAACAAAACGCTCAAAGCCAGTGCAATGTTGGCGTCATCCTCAGCTATCAGCAACTTCATCGAAGCATCTCATGCAAAGTATCCCTCAACATGCGCGGACTAAAAGGTTTGACTATGAATCGATCGGCACCAACTTTAGCAGCCCGCTGCTCATCTGTTACCTGGCCAAAGGCAGTAAGAATTATAATTTTAACCTCCGCAAAAGCGGGCTCAGATCGCAACCGTTCACACACTTCAAAGCCGGTCATGCCTGTCATACCCACATCGAGAATGATCAGATCAGGATTTATGCGGCAAGCCTTGTCATAGGCCTCATTACCATCATGTGCCTGTTCACAGTTAAAGCCGGACTTCTCCACGACGTATCGGATCGACTCGCGGATATGGGGTTCGTCATCACAGATCAATACCGTCTTAGCGCTCATGCTGACCTCCCGTGGCTAGCGGCAGTACAAAATTAAAGCTGCTGCCTACGCCTAACATACTCTCTACCCAGATACGACCCTGGTAGTGCTCGACGATCTCCTTGCAGATGGTGAGCCCCAACCCACTACCGCCGATCCTGCGCGTCTCCGAGCTATCGACCTGATGAAAGCTTTCAAATACTTTCTCAATATCCTGTTCAGGTATACCCAGGCCAGTGTCCGTGATGGCCACATTGACCTCAGCAAGCGTGGTTGTCATCGTCACCGTCACGCCGCCATGTTCTGTAAACTTCAGTGCGTTGGAGAGCAGATTGGTCATGAGCTGCTTGATACGATCGGCATCGAGATTAAGTCGGCATTCTGGCTGTTGTAATTTTAATTGCAGCTGCAAACCTTTATCGTGGTACGCTGGTGAGAAAAACTCCATCGAGTCTCTTAGCAGTCCCACCAGATCAATGCAAACATCTTTCCAGATCATCCTGCCAGACTCCATCTTTTGCAGATCGAGCAGCTCGTTAATCAACCGCCCGAGCCGATCGCTCTCATCATTGATGATAGTGAGAAAGCGTTGTTTAGTCTCAATGTCGAGCTCTTCAATATCGTCTTTCAAGATTTCAGCAAACGACTTGATGGAGGTAAGTGGTGTGCGTAATTCGTGAGAGACCACTGCGACAAATTCCGATTTTATTTTGTTGAGGTGTTGCAGTTGCCTATTGGCCTGCTCCAGCTCTGCGGTACGCTGTTTAACCAACTCCTCCAGATGGCCTGACATCCGTTTAAGTGAACCCGCTTTATTCTCCAGCTCCCGCTCGATCTGCTTACGGGCAGTAATATCGGTTCTAATACCAACATACTCGTAGATTTTACCCTGCTCATCCATGAAGGGGACGATAGTGGTATTGACCCACAACTCGCAACCGTCTTTGGAGCGGTTCAGAATTTCACCATGCCAGACACGTCCCGCTGCGATCATCTGCCACATTTCACTAAAAAACTCGTCACTGTGGTATTCCGATTTAACGATATTGTGCTTCTTGCCCAGCAACTCCTCGCGACTAAAACCGGTAGCATCGAGAAATTTCTGATTAGCGTAAGTGATTTTGCCATCGACATCGGTGATGCTGACGATAGAGTGTTCGTCCAGGGCCAACTTCTGTGTATTAAGCGCTTTTAGCGCCCGTTTGATGGCAGCCTCCTGCTTGAAGAGACTCGTGGAAGCGCTGTTCAATGCCTGACTCAACTGCTCTATTTCAATTGAACCCCGATCCACCCTCATCTGTTTACCACTTTTATTTTGCAGCTCTGTCGCGAAGGTGGCAGCCTCGCGCAATATACGCAGGGGTCGGCGCATCACCAGCTGAATCAGTGCCATCAGTAGCAAAGCCACAACGACATCATCAAGCATGTGGTCGTAGATGTACTCCTGAGCAATGGTCTCCGCTTCGGCTAAACTGTACGTTAGCTGCACCCAGCCAACCAGATTGGCACCAATGACTGGCTCCCAGACAGTCAGCAGGCCTGCCGCTTCTGACCGTTGTGATCGCAGATCAGCCGGAGGTTTCAGCTGTCGCAACTCATAACGTAACTGGGGTTCGCTGTCGGGCTGCGTAGTGACATCGGTAATGATCCGCCCCTCGAGATCAGTTATCTGAATCTCCATCACACTAGGAAAACGCGCTGAGCGTAACAACAGTTGTTCAGATGAGGCGAAATCGCGAGTAATGATGTGCTGAACGCTAGTGACAGCGATATTTTCAGCCAGCGCCTTGGACTGAAGAGTAGCGGCGTCAACCACCCGCTTGGTACTCTCCTTAGCCGCGTGAAAAGCGAATATAGGGATGACTAAACAGAGCAACAAGGTCACCAGTAATATAACTTGGCGATCAAGGCGTTTAGGTAATAGCTGACGCAGTGTCATGGCAAAATCAAACTGACAAACGCTCGTCTGTGCAGCATCAACGATTCATCTCGAAGGGGACGGTCAGCTCCCTGACAATATCGTACTCAGCGTCATTGGTCGCGGCAAAACCATCGTACTCATCATCCAACGCCTTGATGACGGAGCGATGTTGAGGGTTGCTGGCATCAAGTTTCAAAAATGCCTGGCGCATCTTCGCCAACAGCGACTGACTGACCTTGGCGCTCGCGGTGATGTTGTAGGGTGGTAACTGAGGTGATGTGTGAATGATGCGTAACCCTTGGCCTCGCCACTTAACGGCCGTAGTATCCTTAAGAATGCCCGCATCGTAAAAGCCACGCATTACCGCACGAGCAATATTGTCATAGTGGCCGATAAAATCCTGCTTACCGAGCTTGGCCAGTGGCATGCCAGCGCCGACGACCACAGCACGCTGCAACAACGCAGCAGGGTCACCAAACGCAAAAGTTTTACCCATCAACGCTTCAATATCGTGAATGGGGCTATCATCGCGAACTACAACCATCAACTGGAACGTTCCCTTGCCCTGGGTAACAGTCTTGACTACGAGCTGGCTGTTGCCTTGGACATGACTGCGCAAATAAGCCACCGGGGTAAGATAGGCCAGTTCGACGTCACCTTTGGCGACGGCGTTGATCGCCTCCTTCATGTCTACGGACAGCTTCAACACCACCGGCTGTCCCAACTCCTTAGTGAGATACTCTGTTAACGGTGTTAGGCGATGATGCATCACGGCCGGGGTATCCATGGCCACGGAGCCGAAGCGAATTTCATTACCTGATGCCGCCTGACCAGAAGCTGTCCCCAAGCCAGCCAATAATAACAACAGGGTAAATAGCGTACGCAAGGTCATCGTCTCACCACTATATCCATCAACATTTCCGCCATTAACAGACCTCAGCATCTTCATGCCGCAGCGGTAACTCGATATAAAAAACAGAACCATTGCCCATAACACTCTCTGCCCAGAACCGTCCTTGATAATGCGCAACAACAGCCGCAGCAAAAGCCAAACCAATATCATTGCTTACACCCGGCACACCCACGCTTGGTGTTGAAAGTTGCTGCAAACGCTCTTCAGCAATGCCTGGGCCACTATCACTTATTGTCAGAAAGAGCTTGGCACCATCATGTCGCAACTCCAATTTAATACCCCCCCGTTCCGTAAAGCGCAGGGCATTGGTTAACAAGCCCATAACCAGACGGGTGAACCGATCAATATCAAGCGTAATGACCAATCCCTCCACATCGTTTGTGAAGCTAAAGTTAATACCCTTAGCAGCGCACCAGATCTGATACGGCTTTACACATCTGCTAATTACTTTGGCAACATCGGCCGCTTTGTCATACCACTCAGTCGTGCCGTTGATGATGTTTTGATAATCGACAATATTGGTGATCATGCGACTCATCCGATCAGCCTCTGAACTTATAATCGCGAGGAATTTGGCGCGCGTTTCTGCATCAGCCTCAGCCGCCTGACTCAGTAGGATATCGGCATACAACTTCACCCCGGTTAATGGTGTTTTAAGATCGTGCGTGACAATAGCAAGGATCCGCCCAACATTTTCCACTGTCGTCGCGTCCGATTTATGCGGCCCATCAGGCGCGAAGGTCTGTTGAGATAGTTCATGATGCACTGGCAAGCCTATCTCCTTGTCTGAGGTAAGTTTCCTCAACGCTTACACCATCAACACATTATGACAGCGTGTGCTCATGGTTTTTTTGGAACCATATATCCAGCGCCACGTACTGTAACAATAAGCTCTTTGCCAAATTTTTTACGTAAATGGTGAATGTGAACCTCAGTTGTATTGCTTTCAACGATCAAGCGCCAACCGTAAAGCCGCCCCTCAATCGTCTCTCGAGAGAGAACCCGACCAGTGTTGTCAAGCAAAAGATGAAGTAGAACAAACTCCTTGGCGGGAAGCGCCACATGTTCACCTTTGAAGGTAACAACTCTGGCCGCTGGGTCAAGCACAAGATCACCACGGGTAATAAGCGGTGAAGCACGATCAGCCTTACGCCGTAACAAGGCGCGAATACGGGCATAAAGTTCATCTAAATCGAAAGGTTTAATCAGGTAATCATCAGCCCCATGATCTAGCCCGGCAATTCGGTCCAGCACGGTATCTCGCGCCGAGAGAATGAGCACAGGAAGTTTATTACCTTCATCGCGCAACGTCTTCAGTAGGCTCAGCCCATCCAGTTTTGGCAAACCGATATCAAGCACCATCAAATCAAAAGACTCGGACAGGATTGCTTGCAAAACACTGCCACCATCCATAACCCAATCCACAGTAAAACCTACACCCTCAAGCCCAGACCGGATACCGCCGCCCAATGCAGGGTCATCTTCAACCAGTAGAATTCGCATCTCTCTCTCTTGTAGTCATCATTGTTTTCATTTATGCCACATACAGTACTGGACTAGCATGGGTAGTTGCAATCACCTATGGGGTACCGTGTAAACCCACAACAATTACCCAAAGCCCGCCCACTAAATAGCCATCGATCATAATGAAAGCCACCCTCTGGCGAACTTAATAGTTACTTAATATTGAAGTGATATTCTGTTGTCATCAAAGATCTCCACAATTAAATCATTTTTTGCTGGAACGAGAACAGTTAAGCTGGAGTGTGATGGTGTTTTCTAAAAAAGCACTTAAATCAATCATGGCAGCTCTTCCTGCAGTGCTATTTTCCACTAGCCCAGCCCGGGGCGAGCTTACTCTCAATTTCACAGCCATCCCTAACGGTGATCCCCGCATAGTCGCCAGCATAGCCAACGATAGCTGTAACGCTGGCGGCCAAGGGTTTAATAATATTGGTGACTGCGATAACGGCTACTTCCTACAGCAAATCATCACTGACGGAGGCAATCAGTATTACCACGTCATCCTTGGTAACGCTGGCGGCACGTTTGCAAATGGTTTTGCCCTCCAATACTACATGCGCATCGGCAGCCTCGTCGCCGCCGACAACTGGTCTAACGGTGGTTTCGGTATAGGTGCCGGTGGTGGTTTCGGTATGGGTGGTGGTGGTGGCCCCTCCCCCTACTCCTCCAGCTTTGGCGTTGCCAATACCACTGATCGTCTGTTTAATTTCTATAACCCACTGTCCAACGATCCAAGGGGCGGCAGTGGCACCGGCAACCCAAACCGGGTTGCTATGCGCATGATCAATAACGACGGCAACATGGCTCAGGAGTTCTTAAAGTCTTTCGAAGCCAACAAGCCGAAAATTATCCAGACGGTGACAAGCGGCACCGCCATGACGTCAAACTTTGCCTTGGACATGAGCAACGGAGGGTATAACGCCTATACCACCCCCAGCAGCTTTACCAATGCGACGACTATCGCTGGAGTGGGAACCTATAATGCTACCGCTACTGGTAGCGCCCCCACAGCCACAAGCAATGCTGGCCGTTTCCTATATACGCCAACAACCAATCCTTTTGGCGGCAGCAACGGCACCTACACTTACGCGACGGGTGGCTTCGATAATTTCCGGACTGATTGGCTATCCTATTGCATTCCCAGCCAGAACCAGGCCCCCGTCCCGAACCCCAACTTTGATGTCTTCTATGGCTGCAACTACGCCCCTCGCGCCACTGGTCAAATGGCTGGTATGGGTGGCATGGGTGGTCAACAAGGTGGTGGAATGATGGGCATGTAACGGCTTATTTAAGTATTACCCTGCCAAGCCCATCCCTGCCTCCTGAACCCGCTTAATCTCATCACGTAGTCGTGCTGCCTCTTCAAATTCGAGGTTCTGGGCGTGTTGATGCATCTTCTGTTCTAGCTGTTTAATTTTTTTATTGAGTTCGGCGGGCGACATGGCGGCATACTGCACCACCTCTTCCGCCACCTTGGCGTAGCGTCTTGGATCACCCGGCACACCGGAGTAGGCCCCTTCCATGATATCGGCCACCTTGCGCTCGATACTTTTTGGTGTGATGCCATGCTCTTTGTTGTAAACCTCCTGTTTGGTGCGACGCCGATCGGTCTCGTCGATGGCGCGCCGCATCGAGCCGGTAATTCGGTCGGCATACAAGATCGCCCTACCGTGCAGGTTGCGGGCGGCGCGACCGATGGTCTGGATCAGTGAACGTTCGGAGCGCAAAAAACCCTCTTTATCGGCATCGAGAATCGCCACCAGCGAGACCTCAGGAATGTCGAGACCTTCGCGCAGCAGGTTGATACCCACCAGCACATCAAATACACCGAGGCGCAAGTCACGGATGATCTCGACACGCTCAACAGTGTCGATATCGGAGTGCAAATAACGTACGCGCACGCCATGTTCGGTGAGGTAGTCGGTAAGGTCTTCCGCCATCCGTTTAGTGAGCGTGGTCACCAGCACCCGCTCACCCACCTTGGCGCGTTTGTTGGCCTCGGAGAGTAGGTCATCCACCTGAGTGCCGACGGGACGGATCTCGATGATAGGATCAACCAATCCCGTGGGTCTAACCACCTGCTCCACAGTATTATCAGTGCGTTCCAATTCATAATTGCCGGGCGTCGCGGAGACATAGATAGTCTGCGTTGCGATGCGTTCAAACTCTTCAAACCGCATCGGCCGATTGTCGAGCGCCGAGGGCAGGCGGAAACCGTATTCCACCAACGTCTCCTTGCGCGAACGGTCTCCTTTGTACATCGCCCCTAACTGCGGCACGGTGACATGGCTCTCGTCGATGACGACAATGGCATCCGGCGGCAGGTAGTCGAAGAGCGTCGGCGGCGGCTCACCCGGATTACGCCCAGAGAGATAGCGTGAATAGTTTTCGATACCGGAGCAGTAACCCAGCTCAACAATCATCTCAATATCAAAGATAGTGCGCTGTTCCAACCGCTGCGCCTCCACCAGTTTATTGTTATCACGCAAGTGGGCGAGCCGCTCGCGTAGCTCATCCTTGATCTGGTCGATGGCATCCAACAGCGTTTGTCGCGGTGTGACATAGTGACTCTTGGGATAGATGGTGAGACGCGGCACACGCTTCAAAACCTCGCCAGTGAGTGGGTCAAAAAAGGCCAGCGACTCGATCTCGTCATCGAAGAGTTCAACCCGCACCGCGTCGCGGTCTGACTCGGCCGGATAGATGTCGATCACGTCGCCACGCACACGGTAGGTGGCGCGGCTCAGCTCCACATCGTTGCGGGTATATTGCAGCTCTGCCAGACGCCGGAGGATCTCACGCTGGCCGATGCTCTCGCCGCGCACCAAATGCAGTACCATGCTCAGATAGGCCTGCGGATCACCCAGACCATAGATCGACGAGACACTGGCGACAATGATGGTGTCCCGGCGCTCCATGATCGCCTTGGTGGCAGAGAGTCGCATCTGCTCAATATGCTCATTGATGGCCGAGTCTTTCTCGATGAAGGTATCCGACGATGGCACATAGGCCTCGGGCTGGTAGTAGTCATAGTAGGAGACAAAATACTCTACCGCACTCTCGGGGAAAAACTGCTTCATCTCGCCATAAAGCTGCGCCGCCAGGGTCTTGTTGGGGGCCAGAATAATGGCCGAGCGCTGCACCTGCTGGATGACATTGGCGATGGTATAGGTCTTACCCGAGCCCGTAACGCCCAGCAGCACCTGATGGGCCAAGCCATCACTTAGCCCCTCCACCAAGCCTTTAATAGCGGCGGGCTGGTCGCCAGCGGGTTTAAATGGTGAATGAATTGAAAACAGCTTACTCATGGGGATTCTGCAACGCCTGTTAATCGAGTAATATTAACACCCTAAATCCTGTCAGCGCATTTTCGAGGGGCTATGAGCTTAAATATTCGACTGTCCAACCGGGTACAACGGATCAAACCATCTCCGACTCTGGCTATTACCGCCAGAGCCAAAGTATTGAAAGCCGCCGGCAAAGATATCATCGAACTGGGGACCGGTGAGCCCGATTTCGACACCCCGGAGCACATCAAGGAGGCCGCCATCAAGGCGATCCACGATGGCTTCACCAAATATACAGCCGTCGATGGCATCCCCGGCCTGAAGCAGGCGATCATCACCAAGTTCGAGCGTGACAACAACCTGCACTACACGCCGGAACAGGTGCTGGTCTCTTGCGGTGGCAAACAGAGCTTCTTTAATCTGGCTCAGGCCCTGCTCAACGCTGGAGATGAAGTGATCATCCCCGCCCCCTACTGGGTCTCCTACCCTGACATGGTGCTGCTGGCCGATGCCACGCCGGTGATCATCGAGGCCGGTATCAATCAAGGATTCAAAATAACACCCGATCAACTGGAAGAGGCGATCACGCCGCAGACCCGGCTGTTTGTCATCAACAGCCCCTCCAACCCCACCGGGGTGGCCTATACACGAGCTGAACTAGCGGCATTGGGCGAAGTATTACGCCGCTACCCACAAGTGGTTATCGCCAGCGACGATATGTATGAGCACATCCTCTGGGCTGACGAACCCTTCAGCAACATTCTTGATGCCTGCCCTGATCTTTATGATCGCACCATCGTCCTCAATGGCGTCTCTAAAGCCTACTCCATGACCGGCTGGCGTATCGGTTATGCCGCAGGTCCAATGCCACTGCTCAAGGCGATGACCAAGGTTCAGTCTCAAAGCACCTCTAACCCCACCTCCATCTCCCAGGTGGCGGCACAAGCGGCACTACAGGGCGATCAGTCCTGCATCAGCCAGATGCTCAAAGCCTTCAAAGAACGTCACGATTATCTGGTGGCAGCGCTGAATCAGATTCATGACGTACGCTGCATCGAGTCACAGGGAACCTTCTACGCCTTCCCGTCAATGCACGGGGTTATCAATAGCCATCCCGAGGCCGAAGATGATGTCGCCCTGAGTGACTTTTTGCTCAACGAGGCCGGAGTCGCGGTAATACCAGGCTCTGCCTTTGGTGCCCCAGGCTATATCCGCCTCTCCTATGCCACCTCCATGGAAAACCTCCAGATGGCCATTCAACGCATCAAAAAAGTGCTTGGCAGCACCTGAAGCAAAACAACAAACGGAGCAGATCATGCCTAATCAGAGAGTGAACATTAAACAACTGACCGTCGGTTTCACCCTGATTGAGCTGATGATCACGCTGTCGGTGATGGCCATTGTCGCCACCGTCGGCGTCCCCTCCTTCATGAGCATAATTGCCAGCAACCGCGTCACCGCCGCCAGCAATGGGATGGTTACCGCACTCAATCTCGCCAAGAGCGACGCTATTCGTAGCGGCCAGAACAGCGTCTTATGCAAGAGTAAAGATGCTGCCACCTGTGATGCCAAACTTAACTGGAGCGACGGCTGGTTGCTATTCAACGATACTAATGGCGATCAGAAAAAAGATACTGACGAGCGGATCATTCGCTCCCATGCAGCCACCGATCCCAGTCTGAGCTTTATATTTAGAGGCGGCGATTTTGTCGAATTCCGCCCCAATGGCAGCACCAATGAGAGCGGTCGATTTTGCTTTCGTAATACTTATAAAGATAACAACAGTCGAGTTGTAAGGATTACGCATGCAGGGCGCATCCGTACTGAAGCAGCTACTGGCTCGAACGAGGACTGTAAAACTTAGCGCCAGCAGTAATTGCCAACTGTATTAACTATTAGCCGTCAGAAAAAAAGGCGCATCCTACAGCCGGTCGAATCACTCAACTTCTAGTATTTAATTAAACCACTCCCCTCACCGCATCATGAGCGCCTGCAAAGTTCCTCTCTCTCAACCCACTGAACAGCCTATTTACTCAACCCTGGTCGGCTCACTTCCCGGCATAGAATCATCCTCATCCAACAAGACCAAAACACCTTGATGCCCTTTTGAAAGAATCCACCCGGCTTAAGGACTATTTAATCTTAGAGAAGTAGTATTTAAATCTCCTCTAACGACGCACATGCCAGCTTTAGGAATGGCGAAGGGAGGGGAACTAACATTTGATGAATCAGATGTTAGTCATTAATCATTTTTTATCACATTAAATAAGGAGTTTATCATGGGTGGAATGGGCGGTGGTGGTGGCGGTATGGGCGGCGGCGGTGGTATGGGCGGTGGCGGTGGTATGGGCGGTGGCGGCGGCATGTAATATGCCTACGCCATGCGCACCCTCTCACTATTGAGAGAGCTGTCGCACGGTCGTCGTGGCTCTAGCCACGCGATAAAATGGGGGGCAGATTGCTCCCCATTTTTTTGCACATAAATATCAACTCGGCTCACTTAATAGGATCTGCATCCAATCCCTTGGCTCTGTTGGCATTTACCGCAGCCAAATAAGTGTGCCAACGAAAGGCTGAAAACTCAGGCGATTCACCGCCAATTTATCATTGCGCGAAATGATTCGGCGGTAGTGTTTGATCTTACCGCCCCCCCCTTATAAAAGCATTCGCTCGAATTAATAGATACTTAATATGAATGGTCTACAATTTATATTCCCTCTGAATGACATACATACTAGTTTTATAGATGATGGAGGGAAAACGCTGACGGTTAATGAATCAAACACTGATCGTTAATTACTTTTTTATCACATAAAGTTAAGGAGATTATTATGCCAGTCGTAATAGCACCACCAATAATTCCAGCACCACCAGCACCAGCACCAGGCGGTATGGGTATGGGCGGTATGGGTATGGGCGGTATGGGCGGTATGGGCGGCGGCGGTATGGGCATGTAATATGCCTGCGTCTGCACTCTCGCTGTTGAGAGTACTATCGCACCGTCGTTATGGCTCACCGCCATACGATGGATTAGGGGGGCAGATTGCCCCCCATTTATTTTAACTCTCCAATGAATCTCTCCCATTAGCTCTGTTTTTGGCAAGGGCCATCACATCATCAGAACCTTAATTATTGTTCCGCTCCAGTACCGGTTTGCCACACCACCGCATTACGATAGGTAGCCTGAGAGGCATATAACTCATCATGGGAGCCCACCGTAACCGTGCCATCGCCATTGAAATAGATCACCCTATCGGCATTGCGAATAGATGAGTAACGATGGGCAATAACGAATGTCGTACGTCCTTTACGCAATTGATCAAGCGCCGCGACCACATCCTTTTCCGATTGACTGTCCAACGCAGACGTTGCCTCATCCATAATCAAAAACGGCGCATTTCTCAACATTGCCTGGGCAATGGCGATGCGTTGATACTGCCCCCCAGAGAGCTCTATGCCACCTGAGCCAATCCGCGTATCGAGTCCTTCGTTGAGTGCTTGAATAAACTGCCATGCACCACTGGCCTGACAAGCCTGAGTCATTTGCTGCTCTGTTGCATCCGGTTGCACCAACAGTAGATTGGCGCGAATAGTATCGTTGATGATGAAGGGAGTCTGCCAAACTACACAGAACTGCTCACGCAATGAGGCGATGGTCACGGTGCTAATGTCTGCGCCATCAATGGTAATGCGACCGGATTGGGGGTCATGGAAACGTATCAGTAATCGTGCCAAGGTCGATTTGCCGGCACCACTTGGTCCGACTAACGCAATGGTTTCGCCGACGGCAATCTCAAAATCAATATTATCCAATAGCAGCCCACCGCCAGCATAGGCAAATCCGACCGCTTCGAATCGAATCAGACCCTCCGTAATGACTAACGGTTTGGCATCAACAGCGTCTCTTGTCTCAGGCTCAAGGTCAAAAACTGTTAAAACACGTTGTGCAGCGCCGAGATCGCCCTGTAGTTGCATGGGCGCCTGGGCGAAACCTCTCACTGGCACGGAGAGATAACCTAAGTACAGCAGAAAACTGACCATGGCACCTATACCAAAATCCTGGCTCTCTATTCTATCTATTCCAATAAATACGATAACGATGCCGCAGAAATAGATCAGAAGTGCTAACGTCACTGTAAAGCCATAATTCAGCCAACGCATTTTCATGGCCCAGTGGCGGGCTATTTCATAGCTCTCGCCATGCCGCTCCGCCATACGTGCTTCACCCCTGATTGAACTGATGCCACGCAGGTTGCTCAACGCCTGATCTTCAAAGGCCAACAATTCACCACTTTCATGAAAAAAACGTTCTGATGCCCTGCGCATGCGCGGACCGAACAACCCTTGATGAATGACAAACAGTGGCACAAACAGCAGCGCCACCAGCGCCAAATACCAGTCAATCCAGAACAACATGCCGCAATAAAACAGCAAAGTGAGTAGATGAGATACCATAAAAAAAGGCACCTCCAGCACCATATTCTGCACTTTATCCACATCATTACTAAGGCGCGCGAGCAAATCCCCCTTGTGCAGATGTGCAGCGCCGGGCGCAGAAACATAAAATAGATGGCGTAACACGGCTTGGCGTAAACGGCCGACAAAACGCAATGCCAGCCAATTGGCCATCAACATGGAACAAAAGTAGAACGCCTGACAGATGGCAACAATTAATACCAACCATAACAGAACGGCCTTGACCTCATCAAAACGCCCGGCCTGTAAGTGGTCAAAGGGTAAACCGATCAACCACACCATCGCGGTGCTGCTAATTGTCAGTCCCAAAATGGCACCAACCGTCAATGCTATATACATCGCATCAGCGCGTGCATACGGGGCAAAGCGTCGAAAAATAGGCCAGAAAATCGACACACTCGTCGATCCAGTATTTTTTTGGTCGGCCCCACTCATGAGGCAGTATCAGTAAAGCAGCGTGCCGTTTTATTGATAAACAGAACGTGCAGAATCTGAACAGTCAATACCGAGAACAACGCCCACTCCAGTTTCATCACTCGATAATACTCATCCATGGTTTCAGGCGCAGGCAGACTAACCAACTGCTCCAACAACTGAGTGACTGTTTGTGGGTTAAATATCCCGGCTTCCCTCACTTTGGTCTCGGAGAGATACGGCGATAAGCGGTCAACGTTTTCCGGAGTAAAGAACCATTCACGTATAGGCGTGTAAAAGCCGCGTTTTTTGTAGGCTACAGGATGCTCGGGCAATTTCGGCAACATTAATTTACGCAGAATATACTTCTCATCCATGCCATTGAGCTTCATATTTGGCGGCAATTTCGCCGCCAACTCCACCAACTTATGATCCAAAAAGGGAACTCGCGCCTCCACGCCATTGGCCATAGAGAGGCGATCGGCCCGCCATAAAATCCAACCCGGCAGACGCGTTTTACTCTCCAGATACAACGATTGATTCAGCGGATGTAAGCCTTCAAGATTTGGCTCCAAAGTGGTAATCAGTTGCGCCATCTGCTGCTGGTGACCGGCAGAGCGTTGCGTAAAGTCATCACTGAACAGCCCCTCAG
This sequence comes from Tenderia sp. (SeqCode), assembly GCA_043755075.1. GTDB lineage: Bacteria > Pseudomonadota > Gammaproteobacteria > Tenderiales > Tenderiaceae > JAKFXL01. The sequence continues at coordinate 14,949 of JAYUTP010000048.1, read as the reverse complement.
TGCTCTCTTCTAAAATCTGCCAGAAGTCGTACCACGCAGGATAGAAACCAAACTGTGAGATGGTCTCCTTCTGCCTGGAGGACTCATGCAATCGCCCCAACATCTGCAGATGCTCAGAGGCGAAATCATTGCCAAATTCACCAAAATAATATTGCATTCGTTCTTTCTGGCTAGTCTTGGCATTACCCCACTGACGAATATAATCCTGGCGGAAACAGTCATAGCCACCAAGCACTTCATCGGAACCCTCGCCGGTATAAACGACTTTATATTGATTCTTGCGCACCAGTTGCGACAACATCAACAACGGAATATCCAACGCCATGCGCTGCGGCTGTTCGACGCTGTACATAGACTCGATCAGTACATCGAGAAAACCGTCAGCATGATTATCATCCATATAGAGGTCATGCAGATCTACCCCAATATGAGCAGCAATAGCACTGGTAATCGGATATTCGTCGTTGGCGCTATTGGAGAAACGAATGGTAAACGCCTGAACATGCTGTTCAGCATTCTGTTGCAACCAGTAGGTAGCGGTTGCTGAATCGACGCCGCCGGAAAGATATGAACCGATAGGCACCTCACCAATCATGTGTGAGTGCACCGAGTCCTGTAAGGCGCTATCAAACTCACCCAGCCATTGCTCCTCGCTGAGATCATCATATTCACCTTCTCGTGGGAAACGCATATCCCAATAGCAGTCAATCTGCGGATCGACGCCTGGCGCTAGTGTCATGGTGTGCCCAGGTGCCAACTCAACCACGCCAGCAAATAGTGTATTCGGCGCAATATTGAACTGATAAGTGAAAAAATTGCGCAGTGATTGGGCATTGAATTGCGGCGTGATCTCGCCAGTAGCAAACAGTGACTTGACCTCAGAAGCGCCGTACAAGGTATTGCCGTCCCAATGATAGACCAGTGGTTTGATGCCCAGCCTGTCACGCGCCACGAATAATTCTCCCGTCAAGGAGTCGTGGATAGCGAAGGCGAACATACCTCGCAGACGCGAAACGCAGCGTGCGCCATCACGTATATATAAATTGAGGATGACTTCGGTATCTGATTGGCTGTGAAAGTGTGAGCCTTGTTGTTCCAGCTCAGCACGTAGTGCCTGAAAGTTGTAAATCTCACCGTTGTAAACGATCGCATAGCGACCATCGACGCTGAGCATCGGTTGAGCACCACCCTGTATATCGACAATGCTCAGGCGCGTATGTCCAAGGGCTACATCACCACGCAGCAGATGATTTTGCGCATCTGGCCCCCTGTGGATCAGTGCCTTCACCATGCGCTGTATCACGGGGCCATTCGCCTCAGATACTGTTTGTTGATCCTCGCGCTGAACTGGCTTATGGCGATAGATAAAACAAATTCCACACATCGCCAATCCTCTTCAGTTCAATCGCTACCTACAGACCCAATCAAGAAGTGCGGTACAACATTGGCAGCGTTATGAAAGGAGCATTTCACCACTGGCCTCACGCACAATAAAAAAGGGGCCATCTCGGCCCCCCTTCATTATGCACAATATTTGTTAGCTAAAACTTAAGCCTCTTCAAGCACTGCCTTGATGCTCAACCGAATGCGGCCTTGCTTATCAACTTCAAGTACCTTGACCTTGACAATATCTCCTTCAGAAAGTTTGTCAGCAACATTTTCGACACGCTCATTGGAAATCTGAGAGATATGCACCAGACCATCCTTGCCAGGCAGAATTGTAACGAAGGCACCAAAGTCCATCAGTTTGGCAACCTTGCCGTCGTAGATTTTACCCACTTCGATATCAGCGACCAAATCAAGAATGCGCAGTTTGGCAGCTTCGCCAGCAGCCCTGTCAACAGAGGCAACCTTAACGGTACCATCATCATCCAGATCGATTGAGGTACCGGTCTCTTCAGTCAGGGCACGAATGGTCGCGCCACCCTTACCGATGACATCACGGATACGATCAGGATTAATCTTGAAGGTGATGATGCGTGGCGCGTATTCGGAAAGCTCTGCGCGTGGCGCAGTGATCACCTTATTCATCTCCTGAAGGATAAACAGTCGACCCTCTTTCGCCTGTGAAAGAGCCGCCTGCATGATCTCACGGGTGATGCCATCAATTTTGATATCCATCTGCAACGCGGTAACACCTGTGGATGTGCCCGCCACCTTGAAGTCCATGTCGCCAAGGTGATCTTCGTCGCCAAGAATGTCGCTGAGAACAGCGAAGCGATCCGACTCTTTAATCAAGCCCATGGCAATACCAGCAACGGGGGCCTTCAGCGGAATACCGGCATCCATCATCGCCAAACTGCTACCGCAGACAGAGGCCATAGAGCTGGAACCATTAGACTCAGTGATCTCGGAGACCACACGAACCACATAGGGATAGTTGGCCATGTCAGGCATAACCGCCTGCACACCACGCTTGGCAAGACGGCCATGACCAATCTCGCGACGCTTCGGACTACCCACCATGCCGGTCTCGCCGACGCTGTAGGGAGGAAAATTGTAGTGGAACATGAACGGGTCTTTGCGCTCGCCTTCAATGGCATCGATCATCTGCGCATCTTTACCGGTACCAAGGGTGGTTACAACCAGCGCTTGAGTCTCACCACGGGTGAAGAGCGCTGAACCGTGTGTACGTGGCAATACGCCAATACGGATAGTGATCGGACGCACAGTTTTGGTATCACGACCGTCGATACGTGGCTGACCATCAAGAATGCGACCACGAACCACTTTGCTCTCAAGTGAACCGATCATCTCACCTACATCAGCCTCTTTCCAAACAGGGGTTTCGCCACCACACAAACTAGCAATCGCCTGGCTGCGAATAGTATCAAGCTGAGCATAACGGCTCTGCTTCTCTTTAATCTGATAGGCCTCGTTCAGCTGGGTGGCAACAACGTTGCTAACAGCTGACTGCAGCGCTTCATTCTTGACAGGCTCTTGCCATTCCCAAAACTTTACTCCTACCTCATCGCACAGTTCACGGATGGCATTGATGACAACACGTATCTGTTCATGACCAAACATAACGGAGTCAAGCATCACCTGCTCTGACAGCTCTTTAGCCTCTGATTCAACCATCAGCACCGCGCCTTCAGTACCGGCGACAACCAGATCAAGCTGCGATTCAACCAACTGAGTCTTGCTTGGATTCAGAACAAATTCACCATTGAGGTAGCCGACACGGGCAGCACCAATCGGACCCTTGAAAGGAACGCCAGCCAGCATCAACGCGGCAGAGGCGCCAATCAAGGCTGGAATATCAGGATCTATCTCAGAATCCAGAGAGACCACCGTGGCTACAATCTGGACTTCGTTAGTAAAACCATCAGGAAACAGGGGACGAATAGGACGGTCAATCAGACGTGAAGTAAGTGTCTCCTTTTCAGTAGGGCGCCCTTCGCGCTTGAAGAATCCACCTGGGATCTTACCCGCAGCATAGGTTCTCTCTTGATAGTTGACAGTCAACGGGAAAAAGTCACGACCTGCGACAACCTCCTTGCGCGCCACAGCAGTCACCAGAACCGTTGTGTCACCCATACTGCAAAACACAGCACCGCTGGCCTGACGCGCTACCTCACCAGTCTCCAGAGTGACGGTGTGATTGCCGTATTGAAAAACCTTTTTAATGGGGTTCATTCACTATCCTTAAAAGTTCGTATGGGGTATGTAACAAAGATCCAGGATCTGTTCTGGTTCTGGCTCCGGATTAGCTCTAGGCAGACACTGATGGCCGCACCAACGAAAACAGACCACCCCGTACATCCTTCGATGTTTAACAGGGCAGCCTGTCTAATCCGATCTGACATTCCGCTTAGCGGCGCAGACCAAGACGTGAAATCAATTCGCGGTAACGGTCCTGATCTTTCTTCTTCAGGTAATCCAGCAACTTGCGGCGCTGGCTTACCATTCTCAGCAAACCCTGACGAGAGTGATGGTCATGAGAGTGCTTTTTAAAGTGATCGGACAGTTGATTAATACGGGCGCTCAACAGAGCGACCTGAACTTCAGGAGATCCGGTATCCCCAGTGGTACGCTGAAAGTCACCAACGACCTTCTGCTTAGCTTCTGCGTTCAAAGACATGTTATCTCCCAAATAAAACGCTACACAACTCGATTAAGCGGCATATTTTACAGCCGCATCACTCCCGGTACAAGCACGGAATTTGCCCATTTCCCGCCCAAACGGGCAGAATGCACAATAATTCTATAGATTCACCAGACGTTTCGGGGCAACCCGGCCATCATCCAGGATCTGGCCGATCCCTAGAAAATCCTCTTTACTACCATACAACTTAACCAATCCTTCGGTCGGCGCCTTCGGTACCAGCACGGCCTGGCCACGTTTCACATAAAACGCCATGTCATCGGAGAGCGACACACACGGCAACCCGGTCAAGGCGCTATCCATGGGCAGCAACCGCGCATCAATACCAGTAAATCCATCACATTCCAGGATTTCTGCCAACTGTTCAAGCGTCACTGCCTCATCCAGCGCATGGCCACTCACCCGAGTACGGCGTAACACCGCAACATGAGCACCACACCCCAACACCTCACCAATATCCTCGGAAAGGGTTCGGATATACGTCCCCTTCGAGCAGATGACATGCAGATCAATCTCGTCCGTCGCCTGACGCAACAGCTCTATCTGATGGATCATTACCTGCCGCGACTGCCGCTCCACCACCAGCCCTTTGTGGGCAAGAGTATAGAGACGCTGGCCATCAACTTTAAGCGCTGAGTGCATCGGTGGCACCTGGTCAATCGTGCCAATAAAACGCTCTAGCACCTCGCACAACTGCGCTTCACCTATCTCTGGCACTGGACGGGTCTCGATCACCTCACCCTCAATATCAGCGGTACTGGTTTTCTGCCCCAGTTTGATGGTGACAAAATAACCTTTGTCGGCATCGAGCAAGTAACCAGAAACCTTGGTTGCCTCACCCAAGCAGATGGGCAGAAGGCCTGTGGCGATAGGGTCAAGACTACCGGTATGCCCTGCTTTATTGGCGTTAAAGAGGCGCTTTACTTTCTGCAAGGCGGCATTGGATGTCATCCCTGCTGACTTATCCAATAAAAGAATGCCATGAACATCTCTACCGCGTACGCGGCGCTGTTGAACCACTCTCTAACTCCGAAAAATCAGCTGTTATCGCCGCGATCAGCGGCCAAGGCCGCATTGATCAGAGCATTGAGATTGGCACCGTTTTCAACCGATGAGTCATACAAAAACGTCAATTGTGGGGTAATGCGCAGCTTCATGCGCTTACCCAGCTTGACGCGTAAAAACCCGGCGGCATGATTAAGCGCTACCAACGCCTCACCCACAGTATGATCGGATTCAAGCATGGTGATGTAGACCTTGGCATGAGCCATGTCACGGGTCACCTCAACACCAGAAACGGTCACCAGCCCAACACGAGGATCACTGACTTCGAACTGGATCAGGTCAGCCAGTTCACGCTGAATCTGGGAGCCGACCCGCTGACTACGATTAAACTCTCTAGCCATAATGCCTTACCATCCCCGTAATCAAGCGAGAACCTTGGCGAACTCAGTGCGCTCGTAGACTTCGATCTGGTCTCCCGGGCGGACATCGTTGTAATCCTTCACCCCAATACCGCACTCAGTGCCAGAGCGCACCTCATTGACGTCATCCTTAAAGCGACGCAATGATTCCAACACACCCTCATAGACAACTACATTGTCACGCAGAACGCGGATCGGATTATTACGTTTGACCACACCGTCGATAACCAGACAGCCAGCGATAGCACCCATCTTCGGCGAACGGAACACGTCACGCACCTCAGCCAGCCCCACGATCACTTCACGAATATCAGGCGACAACATACCAGAGAGCGCATGCCTAACATCATCTATGATGTCGTAAATCACACTGTAGTAACGCAGATCAACACCCGTATCTTGGCAGATGCGTTTAGCAGCACTATCAGCACGGACATTAAAGCCCATGACAATTGCCTGCGATGCTGCCGCCAGATTGACATCCGACTCGGTAATACCACCCACGCCACTAGAAAGAATTCTGACCTTGACCTCATCGTTAGAGAGCTTGGTCAGGGCGTCACGCAACGCCTCGGCACTGCCCTGCACGTCGGTCTTGATAACCAGATTGAGGGCACTGATATTGCCTTCCTTCATCTGTGAGAATACATCTTCAAGCTTGGACGCCTGTTGCCGTGCCAGCTTCACATCGCGGTACTTTCCTTGACGGAATAGCGCAATCTCACGGGCTTTGCGCTCATCAAGAATAACAGCCGCGCTATCGCCAGAGTCCGGCGTGCCCGAAAGACCCAGCACCTGCACAGGAGTTGACGGCCCCGCCGAATCAACCTGCTTGCCATTCTCATCAAACAACGCCCGAACACGGCCATATTCTTTGCCCACCAGCAACACATCACCCTTACGCAGGGTACCGCTCTGCACCAGCACAGTCGCCACTGCACCGCGCCCCTTATCTAGGCTCGATTCAATAACAACCCCGGTGGCATGACCATCCTTGACAGCCTTTAGCTCCATTACTTCAGCCTGTAGCAGAATAGCTTCGAGCAAATTATCGATGCCATCCCCCGTCTTGGCGGACACATGAGCAAACATTGAGTCACCACCCCATTCTTCAGGGATAACGCCTTGAGCAACCAGCTCCTGCTTGACGCGATCTGGATCGGCATCATGTTTGTCTATCTTGTTCACAGCAACCAACAAAGGCACACCCGCTGCACGAGCATGGTGAATCGCTTCAATGGTCTGTGGCATGACGCCGTCATCAGCAGCCACCACCAAAATTACAATGTCAGTCGCCTGAGCACCACGGGCACGCATCGCCGTAAAGGCGGCATGGCCAGGAGTATCAAGGAAGGTCACCATGCCACGCTCAGTTTCTACATGGTAAGCACCAATGTGCTGGGTAATGCCCCCTGCCTCACCCGCGGCAACCTTGGCGCGACGAATGCAGTCAAGCAGCGAAGTCTTACCGTGATCGACGTGCCCCATAATGGTTACGACCGGAGCCCGGGCAATCTCCTCACCCTTGTGGCCGGTCTGAACTTCAAGCAACTCCGCCTCAAGCGCATCCTCACGTACCAACTTAGGTGTATGCCCCATCTCTTCCACGACAATGGCAGCGGTATCTTGGTCGATCACCTGATTAATGGTCACCATAGTGCCCATTTTCATCATCGCCTTGATCACCTCGGCAGCCTTGATTGACATCTTTTGCGCCAACTCGGCAATCGTAATGGTCTCAGGAATAGCAACCTCATGCACTACCGGTGCCTGCGGCCGCTGGAAACCGTGCTGGGTATCCGCAACAACAACCCTGCCCCGGCCATGAGAGGAGGGCCCCTTTTTGCGACGGCCCGCCTTATCAGCAGAGACATGCAACTCAGCACGTTCAAACTGTCCCTTCTTACCTTTACCATAAGCCCCTTCCGAAACCGCATCTTTGGCCTTGGTACGTTTCTTAGGTTTCTTGTCTTTGGCAGCCTCTGCAACAGCTGCAGCTGCAGGCACAGCGGGAGCAACAACGACAACCGTTGCAGTCGCTTCTGCAACAGCCTTTTTAATAGCTTCTTCAGCAACTTTTTTGGCTGCCGCTTCTGCCTCAAGGAGACGCTGCTCATCCTGCACCTGCTTACGCGCCGACTCTTCGGCTGCTATGCGAGCGGCATCCTCAGTGCTAACCTCTTCAACCATCGTCGGGGGGTGCCCCGGGCGGTCATGTTGATCAAGCTGTTCACCATCGTCCAGATGCCCGCTTTCATCGGTATCGGTATCGGTATCGCTAGTAGCGCTCTTGACGTAAGTACGGCGCTTACGCACCTCAACACTCACCGTCTTGGCCTTACCCAGAGTGCCGGTCTGCCGCAGCTCACTCACTGTCTTGCGCTTAAGCGTTATTTTCTTCGGCGAGACAATCTCCGGCATCTCTGCAGCGTCACTCCCTTTGCGCAGATGCTTAAGCAGCCGCACCTTGTCATCATTACTGATGGTGGCATCGGCGCTCGGCACCGGCACACCCGCTTCATCAAGCTGGACAAGCAAGCGATCGACCGGAATGCCAACCGCATCTGCCAATTGCTTTACTGTTACTTCTGACATTGCTGCCTACCCCTCTTACTCAAGTGCTCTTAATCTCTGTGGTCACTACGCAAACTTTCCGGGCAAAGCCGGTTATGCAAACCAAGGAGCACGAGCAGTCATAATTAATTGGCTGGCGCGCTCTGCATCCAGGCCAGCCACATCACCCAGCTCATCCAGCGACTGTTCCGCCAAATCTTCCATGGTGACTACACCCTTAGCTGCTAACGCATATGCCAGGGACTCATCCATACCTTCCATCTCTAGCAAGTCCTGTGCAGGCTGCTTGTGAGCATGTTTCTCTTCACCGGCAATGGCCTTGGTGAGCAATACATCACGGGCACGGTTGCGTAACTCTTCAACCATATCCTCATCGAACTCTTCGATCTGCAACATCTCCTGAACCGGGACGTAGGCCACCTCTTCAATAGAGCTAAACCCTTCCTGCACCAGAATCGAAGCAACTTCCTCATCCACATCGAGCTGCTCTTTAAAGAGATTAAGCACGGTAACCGACTCCTGCTCACTTTTCTTCTCAGCATCGGTCTCAGTCATCACATTCAGTTCCCAACCAGTTAACTGACTGGCAAGACGAACATTCTGGCCGCCACGACCAATGGCCTGTGACAAATTCTCTTCAGAGACAGCGACATCCATGGTGTGGCTATCTTCATCAACAACAATAGAAGCAACCTCCGCAGGCGACATGGCATTAATCACAAACTGAGCAGCGTTATCGTCGTAAAGAATAATGTCGACACGCTCGCCACCCAGTTCATTCGAAACAGCCTGCACACGCGAACCGCGCATACCCACACAAGCACCTACTGGATCAATGCGCTGATCGTTACTTTTAACTGCAATCTTAGCCCGTACACCAGGGTCACGGGCAGCGGCCCTAATCTCAATCAGACCTTCGCCAGCCTCTGGAACTTCCAGCTTAAACAGTTCAATCAACAACTCTGGTGCAGTACGGCTGATAAACAGCTGCGGACCACGCGCCTCGGAGCGAACATCGCGCAGATAACCGCGGACACGATCACCAGTACGTAGCGATTCACGTGGAATCATATCTTCACGGCTGATCAGCGCCTCAACATTACCACCCAGATCCAGGATGACGCTGCCACGATCATTGCGCTTGACGATACCCATCACCAGCTCGCCGATACGATTTTTATAGGCATTCACCACCTGCATTCTTTCGGCCTCACGCACTTTCTGCACGATAACCTGCTTGGCCGTCTGCGCCGCGATGCGGCCAAATTCGACAGACTCCAGCGGCTCTTCCAAATACTCCCCCGCATTAATCTTGGGGTTCTTAGCGTGAGCGTCTGCCACCATTATCTGGTGATCGAGAGACTCAAACGCCTCCTCATCCTCCATCACCAGCCAGCGGCGGAAGGTTTCATAATCGCCGGTTTCACGATTGATGAAAACCCGCACATCAACCTCGCCCTCATAGCGCTTTTTGGTGGCCGTAGCCAATGCAGCCTCTATCGCCTCGAAAATGATGCGCTTATCAACACCCTTTTCATTAGATACAGCCTCTACTACCAATAAGATCTCTTTGCTCATAGCTCAGCCTCTGTTCCGCACTGCCCTACTAAACCTTCAGAATTCAGGCACAAGACGTGCCTTATCCACATTATCAAATGAAAACTGCAGGGCCTCACCTTCAAATTCAACAGTGATTACACCCTCTGCAACTCCCAGCAATTTGGCGGTCATCTTACGACGGCCATTGATCGGCGTCGCCAGCTGTACCTTGATCTCACGACCAATAAAACGTTCGTAATCCCTGACCTGAAACAGCAAACGATCCAGCCCCGGAGATGAAACCTCCAGCGAGTAACGCCCGGCGATAGGATCCTCCACATCAAACACAATACTGACCTGGCGACTCACATTTTCACAATCAGTGACAGTCACGCCACCATCGCGATTCTCAATGTAGATCCGCAACAACGAGTGATGGCCCTGAGGGAGATGCTCCACACCCACAAGCTCATAGCCCAAGCCAGCCACTACAGGCTCTATCAAATTCAACAGCTTTACCGGGGCCTGTCGGGCCATCTATTTCACCTTTAAAACAAAAAATGGGCCAAGGGGCCCACTTCTAAAATCCAGAAAACCTGCACCTAACAAAAAGCCCCGCATTCGGGGCCTTGGCAGCAAACAGACAACGACACCAGAGCAAGCGCCCATCCACAACCTAGTCGAGCACACATTTAAGGTGCCAGACCATAACAAAAACGCCATCCTACTGTCAAGATTTCACACCCGACCAGCATGATGTACTTGAAAAAAAATAGCCGACATTTAGGTCGGCTATTTTATTGCTATTTGGTAGCGGGGGCAGGATTTGAACCTACGACCTTCGGGTTATGAGCCCGACGAGCTGCCAGACTGCTCCACCCCGCATCGGCGAAGAGCATATTACTGATTTCACCATCCAATAGCAAGGGATACTTTGTAATTAACACACTGTATCCCCACTATTTTGCGACGTGATATACCAACTCTACTATATTGATATTTACACTGATGATAGGGTAACAAAGGCCACTGCATATTCATGCTCATCAAAGATACTTAGATGACGAGCACCGACCCCTAGTTCAAAACAATCAAACCATCGGAGGCAGAGCACGGCTTCCTTTTTTCTATACCCGCAACAGGCGTCGCTGCAACAGAGACTGCATATCACGACGGCCATCAACGATGAGGAGCACATAAACATCATTACCCATCACTCGGTAGATGATGCGATAGGGTTTGAAAAATATTTCGCGGTACTCCCGAAGCCCCACAGCAAGCAGCTCCTTTGGGCAAGCTCCCCGATGAGGACTTTCGGATAGGCTACTAAAAATATTTTCAATCTGCTCGAGAACATATTCAGCCTTACCTGGCACATCGTGCAGATCAATGTAATCACAAAGATCGTCCAGATCATGTGCCGCATCATCGGTCAACAGCACCGAAAAGGGCATCAGCATTCTTTCCTTTGATTGCGCAAACGCTTAATCACATCACCCGCAAGTTGAATCTTAGCCTCCTCGATCTGAGCTGCACCAAGCGCCAAAATTTTCAGCAACGCCATCGTCTCCTGCATCTGCTCGTAACTCTTAATATCCTGCATAACCACCTTGGCTTCACCATTCTGAGTAATGATCAAGAGCTCCCCCTGCTCCCCAAGATTACGCACGATCTCGGCAGCATGGGCCTTGAGATAACTGATTGACTTGATTTGACTGGATAGCTTCATGATCTACTCCTCTAAACACAAGATCAAATATAGCCCTATAACAGGTCGTCAATCAAGGTCAGCTATAAAATAGATCTATCCCTTTTTTATTTATGCCAATAGATGCAAATGATTGGTCATCAATACATAGGCATGAATCCGACCGCCATACTTCTTCGCCGCATCAGCTAGACAGTCAAGGTAGTAGCGATAATCGACAACAACTACTCAACATATATACCGTATCCTTTGCAACTAGTGCCACGTCCTTCAGGTTGAGAGTAATCTATGCGTAGTGTTTTTCCTGCCATCTTCGCAGCAAGAGCAACACTTAGTGCCACTTTTGGATCCGCCGGTGCAACAAAATAAACTCCCCCATATATACAATTGTCTGGGTTTGGCAGGATGCCGATATATGCGATAGTTCCGTTGTTTTCAGATCCCACCAACCCCGGAGTCACACCTCCCAAAGCCACAGCAAATAAAGGCCCTGAATTCACAAGCATTGCAGCTGTCAATATTTTTCTCATTATGCGCATCACAACTTACTCTCCTCTCACGAACAATCGGTAACAACCAACAACCAACAATCGAACAATCGGGGTCCGAACAATCGGGGTCAGAGTACAATTTCCCCTCACCCCACCCAATAAACCCCACCTACTTCTTTAACACCTGTCACACATGGCCGTCCGGGTTGGCCGGGACGTGCGCGTCGGTTAAGCATGGTTTCGACCCGGTCTTTGAAGTGATCGCTGCCGAGTACGAGCCCTTGGTTCAATGCACCGCGGATGCGGTGAATGAGTTCGTTGTCCATGCCACTGCGGAACAGTTCGCGATAGGCGTTCTGCCGCTGGGCGTGATTGACGCCGAGGCGGAGGTATTCCGGTTGCGGTGTCAGCAGGGCATCTTCCTGACCGTGGGCATTGCGGCCATAACTCGACCAGCGATAGTCGCCGGGATGGGTGACCATGTTGGCACGGACAGGGTTAAGTTCGATGTAACGATAACAGCTCAGTACGTAGCCCTCGCTGTCAACGAGGCTGGCCTTGTAGCGGCCTTCCCACAGGGTGCCGCTGCGATGATAGACGTGGTTGATGTGTCGAACATAGCGGCGGCCGACGGATTGCATCACGGCCCCCGTGGCGCCTTCACTCTGCGGCGTCAGCAACAGGTGGACGTGGTCGGTCATGAGCACATAGGCGTGGATGTCACAGCCATATTTGACGGCGGCGTCGGTGAGGCATTCAAGATAATAACGACAGTCTTCTTCGGCAAAGAAACACGGTTCGCGGTTGTTGCCGCGCTGGACAACATGCTGCGGCACATTGGGAACATATAACCGTGGTTTGCGCGCCATGGTGGTTACACCTGCCTCATTCGCAATAGATACGTTCTATTTTTCTGACATGCTGGCTTCACGGCATGCATCCTTATATTAGAGAAAATTGTACTCTGACCCCGATTGTTCCTTTTGGTCCGTCCCCTTTTTCCCTTACTCGCAACGAAGGTTGCGATTATTTTCAGACAATTTAGCTTCATGCGTAACTGTATCAACTAACCAATACTCACATTCTGTGGATAGTCTCGTTTTTGTTACTCCGCCATCGCTATATATTTCTCTTGGTTTACGAGCCACGTAAATACTACTACCATCGATTTGATACTTATCTACCCTTGAATCGACAACTATGTGACGCTGCCCATCAGCGCCAACATAGATTATGTGTTTTTCAAAATGACCGGCATCTTCATATTCATATCCATTAACAAGAGGCTCGGAGTAATCACCAATACCTGGCCCAAGAAAAATCCCTCCTACCAAATATAGGGCACCAAAAACTACCACCACCAAAATTAATAGCTTCAGAACTTTACCGAATAACATTTGGATGCCCTGAATAATTAATTAGATAATCAGTGCCGACAGAGGTGCCTGCCTTAGAGCCCACATAAAATCCACCATATGTTTCGAAATTTCTTACAGGTCTACTTAAATACGAACCATGAGGCTGAAAGTCATAACTTCCAGAAAGAATACTGATATTGCCAAGTGAACTCCTGCTCAATTTGACAGAACCATGAACGACCCAATCCGAAATATCAGTATATGGAATTCTTCCTGTTGCAGTTCCACTACTTCCAAACTCGCCGGTTTGCAGTACCGTTAACTTATTTGCATCAATGGTTATCTCAAAATTAGGATCATTATTTGCCCGCCAAATATCATTAGCCTCACCCAAACTTAAATGACCATCCTGCAATGCATCATCAGCTACTCTCTTAGCTGGATTGGTCTTATGCGCCTCATCATTAAACAAATGCACAAACGCCCCAGTCACTGCCCCATTTGCAAACTTTCCACCCCCAATAACCGAGGCCGTCCCACCCACAGTTGCCGCCATTGATGTCCTCACCAAGAGTCCCGTCGGACCATCACCACCATAGCCTTCTGGAATCGGTGCGATGCTACTCATAAAGCCTGATGCAAACCCAGATCTGAATGTCCCTCCTTGCGCCCGAGCCAGCGCACCTTGAGTAACGCCATGCGCCATAGCCGCACCAAATGGGTTCATCCCCATTCCACCAATACCAGACGCTATCCCAGCACTGGCATACGCAAACAAACCGGCCCTCAAACCATCAGCAGGAGTTCCGCCCAATATGACGGTGTTAAGCGCCGTCACTGCCGAAGCAGCCCCAGAGCCCAAGAAAGCCCCAGCTGCTATCACAGACACCTGCGCGTAGCCATTTACATTCTGAACAGCCCATACATGCTGAGGCAAAAACGGATTAATAAAATAATCCAACGCCTTCCATCTATACCCACTCGGGTCCGTCGCTGAAAGCGGCCCATTCATCACATAGCTATAACGGTTAAACGACTGGCTATTGGCCGGAGCCTGTATGTAAGGATCGGCGCTCAACACCCGCCCAATCTTGGCGTCATACAACCGCCCATTCATCTGCACAATGCCCAGCTCATCCATCTGCTCATGACCGGTATACCCCTGCCGCGTCACCATACCCGCCGCAGGCATAACAAACTGATCACTCCATTTGGCCGCGGAGCGCCGCTCGCCAAAGGGACTGAAGCTCATCCGCTGCACCTCAACTGCGACGCCATTGGTACCTTTTTTGGTGATGAGATCCACAGAGCCGAGATGATCCTTATGCAGGTACTGGGTTTCGGCGGTGACGGCGGTGCCTGTGTCTTTAACACGGTATTCGGCAATCACCCCGGTGGCGCCGCTGATGTAGTGGACGTGAGTGGTGACGCCGTTGACGATCTCTTTGTCGTAGAGGCGGTTGCCATTTTTATCGGGGTTGAGATAGACAGTCGTGCCCTGGTTGGTGGTCTGCACCATGCGTATCTGGTCGGGGCTGTATTTGAAGGTGGAGTAGACACCTCCTTTTGAGACGGAGGCGACCTGGCCTGATGCCTTGTAGGTGAAGTAGCGGCCACCGCCGCTGACCATGGCGCCGTTGCGGTTGTAGCGGTAACTGGCCTGAGTGACGCCGCCCTGTTTTACTGTGGTGACGGCGTGAGGACCCGCATTGATAAGGGTATTGTTGGGGCCGGAGACAACGGCCTC
>JAYUTP010000047.1:0-5590 GCA_043755075.1 Tenderia sp. (SeqCode) | reverse complement strand
AATCATATAACGACTACACGGCGTGACAGCAATAAGCGAAGTACATTGCGTCGTAGCACTGGCAAAACCAATCTGGATTTCCTATCTTCATATATACGTGACAATAAATTTTTGTGAGGGAATAGCCATGAATAGAATAACGTTATTAATTAAAGATTGGGCAGCGAGTTCACAACCCAGGCCAGTAACCAAGGAGATGACTATTAAACTGACTTCACGCGATGTCGGCAGAATTCGCGCCCTGACTGAAATGTTTCCTAGCCGCACTCAAGAACATATCGTCAGCGACCTGCTGGCCACCGCGCTGGAGGAGATCGAGGCGGCGTTGCCTTATATTCCTGGGAAAAAAGTGATTACCGAAGATGAATTTGGCGAACCAGTGTATGAGGATATTGGCATGACGCCTAAATTTGAGGCGTTGGCAAAAAAATACACTCTTTGAACGGCACGTCGTCCTTGACGCGTTGAACCTGCTCGGGCCGCCGTTGCTGCGGCCATAGCTGTCTTAAATATTAAATAAAACCAGCAAGGCGCAACGCCCGATAAAGTGACTCCAACCCAACATCCCTCGCCGCCCCTATTGATAGATGAGCAGAAAAATATCAAGATTGAGCTGCACATATTCATCAGAAGCATGACCTTGTACTACCTCTGAAATATTAGATAACTGCCACCCTGGCATGCCAGCCAGATCCTATTTTATGAGGGAACGAGGCAATGAAGCACTCAAATTGAAAGGGGATCATCGCTATCTACACATAACAGTACGCAGCATGCATGCGCACGGCTCTATCATCATTTTCACCGAAAATAATCATATTGAAAATGCAAGCCGAGGCTGCAAAGCAATCACCAACAACAATTCGATTTATTCAAATTTACATATGATTTCGGGGAAATATTGGGGGATTGGGCATTTACCTACCTAATCACACGTTATTTACGCACAGGATGCGCTAGTCCCTAACATTTCGCATAGTGGGTGTGAGGCAAAAATATGAGGGGGGGGTGATTTTCCAAAAAAATGCCTGAAAAAGCAAAATGGTTAGCAACATTACATTGCTAACCCTTCGTCTTATATGGTGCGCCCGGCACGAGTCGAACGTGCGACCGCCTGGTTCGTAGCCAGGTACTCTATCCAGCTGAGCTACGGGCGCTTTATTTGAGGACGGGAATTATCCCGATTCAGACAGTGAGTGTCAAGCCTGAATATGGCGGAGAGAGAGGGAGTCGAACCCTCGATACGCCTTTTAAGCATATACTCCCTTAGCAGGGGAGCGCCTTCGGCCACTCGGCCATCTCTCCAGAAGAGGGAGGATTATAGCCTATTCTTTTACAAAATCCGATCCCGAATTCCGTAAAAGAGAGCGACAACACCCTCCTTGTTCAGCGGGCCTAAGAATACCTATACACGATTGATTCGTAAAGTTCTTTTTGCGGGAAAAGTGAATATATCAGTGATCTGATGATTGATCGTCGCAGCCAGCCTCACCATTTTTCTCTTGCTGAATACGTTGGTAAATCTCTTCACGGTGAACCGAAACATCTTTCGGCGCATTCACACCAAGGCGAACCTGATTTCCTTTAACACCCAGCACCGTCACTGAAACATTGTCTCCAATTATCAGTGTTTCACCTACACGACGGGTCAATATCAACATAACTATCTCCTTCTTCTCTCAAACATACAGGCCCCTACATAATGCCAAGCAGGATGTTTGGCTGGCTGTTCCCTACCTGTCTTGTCTACCTTATCGACCAGTAAAAGAAGAACTAAAGAAAAAGCTAACAACCCAACAACCTGCGAGCTGTCAAAAAAAACGGGCGCGACAGCGCCCGTTTGAAGTCTATAACGGAACGATTTTACTGTTTTTCTCGATCAAGACCAAAAGCGCTGTGCAGCGCTCTGACGCCCAATTCCAAGTATTTTTCATCAACCACAACCGAGATTTTTATCTCGGAGGTGGAGATCATGCGAATATTAATTCCCTCTTTGGCCAAGGTGCCAAACATGGTGCTGGCGATACCGGCATGAGAACGCATCCCGACGCCAACCAGTGAAATTTTAACTATCTTGTTATCGCCAACGACTTCACGAGCCCCAAGTTCTACAGCCGTTTTTTGCAGAATAGAAAGCGCCATTTTGTAATCATTACGATGCACGGTAAAGGTAAAGTCAGTAGTGCCATCGGCACCGACGTTTTGAATGATCATGTCGACTTCAACGTTAGCTTCGGCAATGGGGCCTAGAATCTTGTAGGCCACACCTGGCTGATCGGGCACACCGACAACAGTCAGCTTGGCCTCGTCACGATTAAAGGCGATTCCGGAAATCAACGCTTCTTCCATTCCCTCTTCCTCATAAGTAATCAGGGTGCCTTCACCCTCTTCAAAACTGGAGAGTACCCGCAGGGGTACATTGTATTTTCCTGCAAACTCTACTGAACGGATCTGCAATACCTTGGAACCGAGGCTTGCCATCTCCAGCATCTCTTCAAAGGTGATTCGATCAAGACGTCGTGCCTCGGGCACCACCCGTGGATCGGTAGTGTAAACACCATCCACATCGGTATAGATTTGGCACTCATCTGCTTTCAAGGCCGCTGCCAACGCAACAGCCGTGGTATCTGAACCACCACGCCCTAAAGTGGTGATGTTGCCAACTTCATCGACACCCTGAAAACCAGCCACCACCACCACGCGCCCTTGGGCGAGGTCATCATGGATACGCTGACTGTCGATATCAACGATACGAGCCTTATTAAAGGCGCTGTCAGTGAGGATATGGACTTGGGCACCGGTGTAAGAACGGGCGGGACAGCCACGCTCTTCGAGCGCCATGGCCAACAGGGCGATAGTCACCTGTTCTCCCGTTGACAACAGCACGTCTAGCTCTCGTGGGGTCGGGGTTTCCTGAATCGCCTGGGCCAGTGCTACCAACCGATTGGTTTCACCACTCATGGCTGAGACAACCACGATCACATCGTGTCCTCGTTCACGCCAACCCTTCACTTTATTGGCAACATTTCCGATTCGCTCAACATTGCCAACCGAAGTACCACCGTATTTTTGTACGATTAACGCCATATAACCCTGCTTCCGCGCAAATATCGCGAATATTACTTTAACAATTCCAGAAAATCATCCCGCCCAATAAAAACAATCAGGCGATTTTCCCGCGCATCCAAGCCTCAACAGAAGCCAGCGCCGCCACCAACGCCGCCGGGTTGGTGCCGCCAGCCTGCGCCATATCGGGACGACCACCCCCCTTGCCACCGACCTGCAAGGCAACATGGTTCACCAGCTCACCGGCTTTTAAACGCGAGGTTTGATCCTGAGTCACCCCCGCAGCCAACATCACTTTGTCATCTACAACACTGGCAAGAATCACCACCGCCGAGCCGAGTTTGTTCTTGAGCTGATCGACTGTCTCACGCAACGCCTTGGCATCTGCCCCTTCGAGCTTAGCTGCCAGTAGCTTTATGCCGCTGATATCAATTGCCTGGCTCACCAGATCTGAGCCCTGACTACTAGCAAGCTTAGCCTTCAGTTGATCGAGCTCTTTTTCCAGCTTGCGGTTTTGGTCCAGCAGCTGACCAACCTTGTTGGCCGCATCGTCGCGACCACCGCGCAACAGGCCAGCGATCTGCCCCAGCCGTTGCTCAGTGTCATCCACATAGGCCAGCGCGCACTCGCCAGTCACCGCTTCGATACGCCGCACACCGGCGGCAATACCTGCCTCGACAATAATCTTGAAGAGACCAATATCACCTGCGCGTTTGGCGTGAACACCGCCACACAGTTCGGTAGAAAACTCGCCGATGCTCAGTACCCGCACTTCGTCACCATACTTCTCACCGAAGAGCGCGGTCGCACCCGCCTCAACTGCCTGGTCATAACTCATCAGACGGGTTACCACATCGTTGTTGGCGCGAATCTGTTGATTGACCAGCTGCTCGACCTGCTGCAGCTCGTCCGCCGTCAGTGGTTCAAAATGGGAGAAGTCAAAACGGAGGCTATCTGGTTTTACCAACGAACCCTTCTGCGCCACATGCTCACCCAACACCTGACGCAATGCCGCATGCAGCAGATGGGTAGCAGAGTGGTTGATTACAATCGCCTGGCGTCTGGCGACATCAACCTCGGCACGCAGCTTGTCGCCCACTTTGATAACACCGCTGCTCAGCGTGCCGATATGGGCATTCAGACCACGCCCCTGTTTCTGGGTATCGACAACATCAAACACGACACCACTGGCAGTTAATTTACCCTGATCACCGACCTGGCCACCGGACTCGGCATAGAAGGGTGTCTGCGACAGAATTACCATCCCCTCCTGACCGGCACTTAAACTATCAACCGCGGTTTCGCCGACAAACAGCGCCACCACGTCGGCCTCGTCAGTCAGATGTTCGTAACCGGTGAATTCACACTCGGCATCGATCTCGATCTTGCCGGGATAGCCAGCGCCGAAATGGCTGGCAGCGCGGGCACGCTCACGCTGTGCCTGCATCTCTTTATCAAAGCCATCCTGATCAATGGTCAGGCCACGCTCACGGGCAATATCAGCCGTCAGGTCAGCGGGAAAACCATAGGTGTCATAAAGTTTGAAGAGTGTCGCGCCAGGGATCTCTTTGCTCGCAAGATTGGCGATGTCATCTTCAAGAATTTTCATCCCCTGCTCGAGTGTCTCGGCAAAACGCTGTTCTTCAAGACGCAATATTTTCTCCACCTGTGCCTGGGCTTTGGTCAATTCAGGATAGGCAGCGCCCATCTCCTGCGCTAGCGTTGTCACCAGTTTATGGAAGAAGGGCTGGCTCATGCCGAGCTTGTAACCGTGACGAATGGCACGACGAATGATACGGCGCAGCACATAACCACGCCCTTCGTTGGAGGGCAGCACACCGTCGACAATCAGGAATGAGCAAGAGCGGATATGGTCGGCAATCACCTTGAGTGAGTTGCTGTGCAAATCACGACTGTTGGTCGCCGTGGCGGCGGCCTTGATCAACGCTTGAAACAGATCGATCTCGTAGTTGCTGTGTACTCCTTGCAAGACTGCGGCAAGGCGCTCCATGCCCATACCGGTATCGACCGAAGGTTTAGGCAGCGGCGTCATGATGCCATCGGCAGTGCGGTTGTACTGCATGAAGACCAGATTCCAGATTTCGATGTAGCGATCACCATCTTCTTCAGGAGTGCCAGGGGGGCCACCGGCAACAGCGGCGCCGTGGTCATAGAAAATCTCGGTACACGGGCCGCACGGGCCGGTATCACCCATGGACCAGAAGTTGTCGCTGTCGTATCTTTTGCCGCCGGGCTTGTCGCCAAGGCGACTAAGGCGGGCGGGATCGACGCCGATCTCTTTTATCCAAATGTCTGCGGCCTCAACATCATCGGCGTAGACAGTGACCCAGAGTTTTTCGGCCGGCAGATTCAGCTCCTTGGTGAGAAATTCCCAGGCAAATTGGATCGCTTCGCGTTTGAAGTAGTCACCGAAACTGAAGTTGCCAAGCATTTCGAAAAAGGTGTGATGACGCGCGGTGTAACCAACATTCTCGAGATCGTTGTGTTTGCCACCGGCACGCAC
>JAYUTP010000046.1:0-30083 GCA_043755075.1 Tenderia sp. (SeqCode) | reverse complement strand
TCTAGTTTGGTCCCCATCTTCACCGTGCCCTGCTGTGGCTCCAGCAACCCGAGCAGAATCTTCAGCAGGGTTGATTTACCGGCACCGTTCGGGCCGATGATGCCAATCTTGTCGCCACGCATGATGGTAGTGGAGAAGTTATTCAGGATCAGCTTGTCGCCAAAACTCATGCTGACATTTTCAACTTCAACCACGATCTTGCCGGAGCTTGACGAATCCTGGGTCTGAATCTTGGCTGTACCCATGCGCTCGCGCCGATCACCACGCTCCACGCGCAGCGCCTTGAGCGCTCGCACGCGCCCCTCGTTACGGGTGCGACGCGCCTTGATCCCTTGGCGAATCCACACCTCTTCCTGCGCCAGCTTCTTATCGAAAAGAGCGTTGGCGGTCTCCTCCGCATCGAGCTGCTCCTGCTTGCGCAGCAGATAGTTGTCGTAATCACCGGGCCAGCTAGTGATCTTGCCGCGATCAAGATCGATGATGCGCGTCGCCAGATGTTGCAACAACATGCGGTCATGGGTCACAAACATAAGGGCAGCGCGATAGCTGAGCAGAAACTCCTCCATCCACTTGATCGATTCGATATCAAGATGGTTGGTCGGCTCATCAAGCAGCAGCAGATCAGGATCAACCACCAGCGCCTGCCCCAGCAATACCCGGCGCTTCATTCCGCCGGAGAGTTCGCTGAACTCGGCATCCTCGGGCAGCTCAAGACGTGAAATCACCGTATCGATGCGCTGGCTAGCCTCCCAGCCATTGATTGCCTCAAGTTTGTGCTGAGCCCGTTCCAGCTCCAGCATCGCCTCATCACTGAAGTCGGTAGAAAGACGCTGCGTCGCGTGGTGGTAGCGGCGCAACAGCTCGCCATGTTCACCCAGGCCATCGGCAATCACGTCATAGACCGAACCGCCCAGGTCGTGCGGCACCTCCTGCATCAGGCGCGACACCTTCAGCCCCTGCATCTTCTCAATTCCGCCGCCCTCGGGAATGATCTCCCCCGCCACCACCTTCATCAGCGTTGACTTACCCGCACCGTTACGCCCAACCAGACAGACGCGCTCGCCCGGATCAATAGTCAGAACAACACCATCCAGCTGTGGCGGACCGCCAAAACTAACAACAACATCGCGCAGGGTAATCAGGGGCATAGGGGACTCCAGGGTTTAAGGCGCGTATGGTACTGCCAATGGGCTATCAGACGCCAGACTGACAAGCTGAGCGCAGCAGCTACAGGGCTAACACGCTTCTGGCCTAGTGAAAAAGGCGTTTCACCTATTGATCCGGTCCTGTGAAGTCATGAGTTTTTCAGCATCGTCCCCAAGAACCGTGGCCTACTTTGTTCATACTTCACGGGGCCGGAGCAATAAAGCATGCCGCCCATGCAGTCACATCATTCATCTTGGTCGGCTTCGATTAGCGAAACCTTTGCAATAGCCATGCAGCCAAGTAGGGTGCATTCCATGCACCATTCACCTGTGTCTGATTCGCTTCGGCGACAATGGTGGGCATGTTCTGTGGCGGTGTGTCGGGTAAACCCCAAACGACCATGGCTGCTCTTCTTGATGGTGATTGGTGCATGGAATGCACCCTACCCGGCTTAGCTAGTGATGGCAGCGGGGATGGGTGGAGCATAGCGCAACCCATCACCCCCTCTTCTCAAGTCCTCCCACCATATGCACCCCATCCCCTGCCCAGGGCACAACTCCCCTCCCGTACATAACGGTGAAAAGTCGAATATGGCCAATCCCGCACGCGTTGCATATGCCCATGTTTGACCACATAAACTCACCAAGCCCTGTAGGTACGATTAGCGTAGCGTAATCGTACGCACGGAAGGAGTCCCCATTCCTCCGATTACGCTGCGCTAATCGGATCTACGAGTTCTGAAATGAACGATGAACGCAACCGTTCTGTTATCCGTAAGCCCTGTAGGTACGATTAGCGACAGCGTAATCGTACGCATGGAAGGAAATCACCATTCCTCCGATTACGCTGTCGCTAATCGGAGCTACGGGCTGCTCAGTGCGCCTTACGAGTTAGCTTGCCGCGTTTAGAGGGTTACGTTGTTTCGAAATTTCTTACCAAATAACTTGTGATCTTTTCGTTCATGTCGAATGCGACCGGCGATGATGCAGGGATGAATATTAAGCTTCACAGATAGCCTGTTAATCGAGTCAATATCCATGACTACATTGGGATTCCATTCGGAGGTGGGAATGAGTGAGTTCTCAGCCAGTGCATCAGCTTCAGTCTCCATTGGATCAGAGTGCCCAGATTCCAAATCATCAATAAACCAATCGATATTCTTATCGAGATGTAGGGCGACATGTGCAAGCTCATGCATCAAGGTAAACCAGAAGTTATCTAATCTGTCGTGGCGCAATGTTAGGGCAATAACGGGATTGCCATTCTCTGTTTTACACACAGCACCATCAAGATAGGTTTTTGGAAAATGCGGTTCATAAACCAGGTGAATTCCATGTTTATTCAAAAACTCTTTTGCAAGAGCAGGCCCCTGTGACGACCATGACATCTGTGAGACTTTGCGCATAAAATCCGCATTGACTGTGCCAGGAATATATTCAGACTCCAGTTTGTCTTGTTGTGCTAGTAGTAGCACTTGTGCTTGCCAGGTCCAAAGCGCGTAGGGATCTGTTGTTTTATTATTTGAACGCAAGTGTGCACTTGTACGTAGCATGGCTGGTTGTAATTTTAGTCCGCCTGGAATATTGCTCAAAAAGCGAGTAATACGTTCTGCCGCATACTCCCTGATTTCCTGAAGAGACTCAGCTGTGTCACCAAAGTAGCGACGCTTTCTCATCTCTGCTAGAGGAAATGCATTCCAGTCTATTTCGGCTTGGTTTGCTGTGTTTTGCACTGGCTCTCTGATGAGAACATCCGCGGATATTCCTAAGCCGTCGCTCAATTTACGAATCATGTTGAGGCTCAAAGGTCTTTTTTTATTTAATACTTCGGAGACTTTTGATGGAGAGCCAATGTAGGGTTTCAAATCGGCCGGGCTTAGGTCCGCTTGCTCCATGCGAAATTTAATGGCCTCTATAGGGTCAGGTGTATCAATGGGGAATTCCTTTTCCTCATATTTTTCAATCAGCACGGCCAAAACATCCATCTCATCCGCTTCTGGGCAGGGATTCTCAGGGGCGAGATCCATTAGAATCATCAGGCGTGCCAGTGCCTGCTGGTGTTCGCGCTCATTTTTAATGATCTTTAGCAAGTTCATATCGATAACCTCAGAAGCTCTTCTTATCGTATTCTGCATGTGTGCCTACCCACTCAACGACCACGATGCCATTTTGATAGCGAACCTTTACAACTAGACGGAACTGATTTCCCTTGATGTTAAAAATTACACGACTCTCTGGAAGAAAGTCAGCGCTACGATAACGTGATTTAATATCTTGCGGCGTAGCCCAATTGGAGCGTTTGGTTTCGTCAAGCCATGTCTCCAAGGCTTTTTGGGCGCTGGTATGGCGATTCCAAAACTCGATCAGTTTGTCTCTTCCTAATACCTTCATCGGCATTTCGGGCTTCCCTTTTAGGGTTATTCTATACTAATTTCCCAAAATGGGAATGTTAAATTGTTGGAGCGGTTGGCCTTGCCTGTATCACGCTGAACATAGCGATGTAGGGTGCTTGATGGTGCATCTGTTTGGTTCGTGGTGTGAGCTGCGCCTGTGCCACTTTCAACTGCCCGCGTGAGCACGGCGCACCCTATACGACTCAGGGTGAACGGTGTTGTTCAGGTGTTTCTTAGATCAAATCCACCGGATCCACATCCAACGACCATCTTACTTTCCTTGCCTCCGGTAAGTCACTAAGCCTCACCACCCACTGATCTAACAGTCGATGCAACACCTGTCGCTGATTCGCTTGCAGCAACAGTTGATAACGATACTTCCCTGCACGCCGTTCCATCACCGAGGGCATGGGGCCGTAGAGTTCTACGCCTTCAATGCCGATGTGTTGGGCGAGTGCGCGGGCTTGTTCAAGAAACTGCTCTGGCGGGATGGAGTGGTTGGCTTCGGCGCGTAGCAGTGCCATGTGGGCGTAGGGGGGCAGGGCGGTTATTTCGCGTTCGCTCAATGCGGCGGTGGCAAATGCGTGGTAGCCCTGTTGGCAGAGCAGTTGGAGCAGCGGGTTGTCGGGGTGGTGGGTCTGGATCAGTACCCGTCCTGGTTTTTCGGCGCGTCCGGCACGGCCTGCCACTTGGACGATGAGCTGGGCCATGCGTTCGCTGGCGCGGAAGTCGATGCCGAACAGCCCTTGGTCGCCGTCGAGGATGCCAACGAGGGTAACGTTGGGGAAGTGGTGCCCCTTGGCGAGCATCTGGGTGCCGATGAGCAGGCGTGGGTTGCCGTCGTGGATTTCGTCGAGTTTCTCTTCGAGGCTGCCTTTGCGGCGGGTGGAGTCGCGGTCGATGCGGGTGATGGGGGTGTCGGGCAGGCGCAGTTGCAGGGTCTCTTCGATGCGTTCGGTGCCGCTGCCGATGGGGCGCAGGTCGGCGCTGCCGCAGGCGGGGCACTGGCGCGCCACGGGGCGTTGGCTGCCGCAGTGGTGGCAGCAGAGCAGACGTTTTTTCTGGTGCAGGGTCATGTGGCTGTCGCAGCGTTTGCACTCGGCGATCCAGCCGCACTCGTGGCAGATCATGGTCTGCGAGAAGCCGCGCCGGTTGAGGAACAGCAGCACCTGATTGCCAGCCTCGAGATGGCGGCGGATCTGGCCAAGCAGCTGGGCCGAGAGCTGATCCTCCATCGGCTGACCACGCACGTCGAGTAGTTCCACCCGGGGCGGCTTGGCGCTACCGGCGCGTTCTGGCAGCGGCAGATGGTGGTAGCGCCCCTGGCGCAGGTTGAGCAGGCTCTCGAATGACGGTGTTGCTGAGCCGAGTAGGATGGGGATGTTTTGTTGTTGAGCGCGAACCACAGCGAGATCGCGGGCGGAGTAACGGAAGCCGGATTGTTGTTTGAAGGAGGCGTCGTGCTCCTCATCGACGATGATGATGCCGGGGCTTTTCATCGGCGTGAAGATGGCGGAGCGGGTGCCGATGATGATGCGGGCGTCGCCGCTGGTGGCGTAGAGCCAGGCGTTGAGGCGGTCGCGGTCGTTGAGGCCGGAGTGCAGTACGGCGATCGGTTCGTTGAAGCGGCGCTGGAAGCGTTCGATTAGCTGCGGCGTGAGGGTGATCTCGGGGACGAGTACCAGCGCTTGTTTGCCCGCCTCCAACACTTCATTGATGATGCGTAGGTAAACCTCAGTTTTGCCGCTGCCGGTGACGCCGTCGAGTAGAAATGCGGCAAACTCGTCGCGGTGGTGCAGTACTTTATTAATGGCTTGCTGCTGCTGGTCATTGAGTTTGGGGCCGGTCTCGGATGTCCCGCTCCCCTGGCTGAGGCTGGGAACCTGCTCCAGCGTTACCCACCCCTTTTTCACTAGCGCCGCCATGGCGTCGATCCAGTTGCGTGGCAGTTTGGAAAAATGTTCGGCGGTAAGCCCGGTCGGGGCGGCGCGCAGTCGCTGCATCAGCTCGGCCTGGCGTTTGGCGCGTTTTATCAGCGGTGTAATATCTGCGTCGCTTCCTGTTGCAGTGATTTTCCACAGTGAGCGGTGGCGGGCTTCGGCAGCCTCCCCTTGGCGCAACAGTGTCGGTAGGCCGGTGGCCAGCACCTCGCCCAGTGGGTGGTGGTAGTAATGGCTGGCCCAGCGCAACAGTCGCATCTGTTCCGGGCCGAGCAGTGGGGTGGTATCGAGGATCTCTAGGGCGGGGCGCAGTTTGGCATCGTCGATATGTGACGTGTCGCTTATCTCCAGCAGGATGCCGA
Organism: Tenderia sp. (SeqCode); assembly: GCA_043755075.1. Lineage (GTDB taxonomy): Bacteria > Pseudomonadota > Gammaproteobacteria > Tenderiales > Tenderiaceae > JAKFXL01. The sequence goes on along the minus strand of JAYUTP010000046.1, from coordinate 24,243 downwards.
CTACCTGACTGCGACCAAAGGGGAGGCGTAGGCGGATGCCCGGTTGTAGCAGGGCGAGGTTGCACCCCGGCGGCGGCAGATAGTCAAAACTCCCGTGCAGCGGCGAGGGGATGGCAACGCGTAATATGGATTTGCCCTTGGCCATACATTAACCTACTTGCGTGTCTGGTCTTTTATCGGCATTAATCACTCAAAACCTCCCACTTAATCCCTAGGTTTCGCCCTGGTTTCAGCTAACTTATTATGCCGTATAGCATTTATCACTCATGCACAAAAACTGTGGATAACTTTGTGGGCAGAATGGGAGCAGTGCTCCCAACTGCCCGTTACCATTACAGTTTTGTTAAACTGGCGCAATCGTGACCACCCCATAAACTTAAATAAAAACATTAACTTAAGAGAATCCTAATGAACCCCGCTGGAGGTGGGACTGCTGTATAAAATGGTTGCCAGTCAGGGCTCTCGTTGTGTATAAGCCCGCGCCGCTATGACGGGGCGGCACCTCAAGTGGGCGCTTTTAGCCTAAAACGGCCGAACCACTACTAAAATCACCACTGCCACAAGAACCAGCACCGGAAATTCGTTAAACCAGCGGTAGAAAACGTGGCTATGGCGGTTGCGGTCATGTTTGAAATCCTTCAGCAGTTTGCCGCACCAGATGTGGTATCCAATCAGAACCACCACCAGCGCCATCTTGGCATGGAACCAACCGCCGGAGTCGATTCCCACCCCGTAACCGAAGATTAGCCACAGGCCGAATATGACGGTGAGCGCCGCGCCGGGGGTCATGATGCCGTGGAAGAGTTTGCGCTCCATCACTTTGAAACGCTCGTTACTGATGCTGTCGTCGCTGGTGGCGTGATAGACGTAGAGGCGCGGCAGGTAGAAGAGCCCGGCGAACCAGGTGACCATGAAAATTATGTGAAATGACTTGACCCACAGCATTGTAAATACCTTATACCGTCAAAAAGAGTCGGCATGTGTATCACAGCCGGGTGGGGGATGGCCAGTTCAGGCTGATGCTGGCACGCCGAGATAATGTTTATTCCCCGGCGTTACTCCAGAGTGATGCCCCGGTTTAACATCGTGCGCATGGATAATGTGCACGGCGATAAAAATCTAATTTGCGCGTGCCCGTCTATCGAAAGTTAGGCCGAATCCACACTGGAACTAGCAACCAATTAAATGAAAAATCAACAGAGGTGAGCGGCGGCGGAGCCTGTCCCACAATAAGAAAACCAAAAGGCCAGCCTGTTTCCGGGCTGACCTTTTGATTTTTAAAGATCCGCATGTAAATCCGCATGTAAATCCGCACGAAAATATGTCTATAATAGAATCAACTCCTTACTCATCATGTAGTTAAATAAACACAAGGATCCGCATAAATGTACACGGAATCCTCCTTGATGGAGCCCCTGCTGCCCGATGAGCAGAATGCCCTGCTGGACCTGGCCTTCCAGATCACCAAGGTCTCGGCGCGTACCGCCGGACATGTTCACCCGCTGGTATTTACCGAGATGGTTGAGCTGCTACAGGTAATCAACAGCTACTACTCCAACCTTATTGAGGGCAACCCCACTCACCCCGTCGACATCGAACGGGCGATGCGTGCTGACTATTCGGCCGAGCCCGCCAAACGCGCCTTGCAACAGGAGAGTTTGGCCCATATTGAGGTGCAAAAGTTATTGATGGCGCGTCTACAGGCCGAGCCTGCGCTTGATGTGACGACGCCGGAATTCCTCTGCTGGCTGCATCAGCAGTTCTATCTGCGCATTCCGGAGGAGTTTCGCTATTTCACCCATCCGCGCACCAGTGAGCGACTTGAGGTGATCCCCGGAGCACTACGGGAACGGGCTGTGGAGGTGGGCATCCATATCGCGCCGGAGGCCGCCGCCTTGCCGCGTTTCCTCAAACGCTTCAATGAGGTCTATCGCCTTGATCGTCACCACGGTGGTGAGCACCGGCTGATTGCCGCTGCCGCAGCTCATCACCGCCTTGGCTGGATACATCCCTTCCTTGATGGCAATGGCCGTGTCATGCGCCTCTTCAGCGATGCCTATCTGTATCAGTCGCAGCTGGAGGGTTACGGTCTCTGGACCATCAGCCGTGGCTTGGCGCGTAACATCGCCGGTTACAAGGCGCCGCTGGCCAGCGGCGACCGCCAGCCTCAGGGTGATTATGATGGTCGCGGCAATCTCACCATGAGCGGGCTGCGTGAGTTCTGTGAGTTTTTTCTGCGCAACGCCCTCGATCAAGCCGAGTACATGTCGGGAATGTTGCGGCTTGATGCACTCGCCAAACGCATCAAAGGCTATGTCGATCTGCGCACACACGGCCTTGTCGCAGGCGCCGGCAATCTGGCCAAGCTCGACCAACAAGCCACCGCGATTCTTCATGCTGTTCTATTACACGGGGAGCTGGGCCGAGGAGAGGCAGGGCGCAGCAGTGGCTTTGCCAAGCGCAAAGCAGGGCTCATTATCAAACAGCTATTAGATGAGGGGCTGTTGCGTTCAGATTCGCCGAAGGGCGCTGTCCGTCTGGGATTCCCGACGCATGCACAGCCCTATATCTTTCCCGAGTTGATTCCGGCAGCGCGATAAATCATCTTGGGTGATGGTGCATGGAGTATTTGCCTAGTGAATAAAATGGTGAGAGGAAAAACATCTTGGCCCAAACCATCTTCGCCGCCACACCACGCTTGATTACACTATAACGTTGCTGACTGAAAAAATCTGAGTGGATGACCGATGGCGGAGTGGTTTTCAGAGTGGGGATTGTGGGGGCTGTTTGTCAGCGCCTTTATCTCATCGACGTTGTTGCCGGGTGGCTCCGAGGTGCTGCTGTTGGCGCTGGCGCTTAATGGCAGCCATGACCCATGGCTGTTGCTGGGGGTGGCGACATTGGGCAATGCCTTGGGCGGCATGAGCTCGTGGCTGTTGGGGCGTTGGTTGGTCTACCGTTTTCCGCTGCATCAGCTGGAACCCAAGCGGCAGCGGGCGGTGACGTGGTTACAGCGGCATGGCAGCCCGTTGCTGTTGCTCTCCTGGTTGCCGCTGGTGGGTGATCCACTCTGCGTGGCGGCGGGGTGGCTGAAGATCAGCCCCGTCTGGTCGCTGCTCTTCATCGTGTTGGGCAAAGGTGGCCGTTATGCACTGCTGTTGTGGTTGGCGCTTAATTAGCCTCGACACCCGGCTCGCCCTCTATGCCGGGCAGCCCACCTCTGATGACGCTGATGTTTAAACCATGCTGGCTGAGGATGAAGGCGGCGGCGGAGCTGCGGCGGCCGGTGGGGCAATAGCAGATGTACTCCTTGCTGCTGTCGAGTTCTTGGGCGCGGCGGTGGGACTCATTCATCGGGATGTTGATAGCGCCGGGCAGGTGGTGGCACTGATATTCGCTGGCACCGCGCACGTCAATCCAGATCGCCCCGGCCTTGACCTTAGCCTCGGCCTCCGCAGGGTTGATCCAGTTTTGCAGCGGCTCTTGCATCAGATTAAGGAAGTCATCCTTGTTGAGGCGCAGCAGGATGCCGTCGGTCTGCATCGAGACGGTGGCGTTGCGCGGCTTGTCAGAGATCAGCGCCGCCTCGCCGAAGGTCGAGCCCTCGCCGAGATGGGCCATCTCGATGGAGTCCTCGTTCTCCTCGCTGGCCTCGACGACACGTGTCACCAGCGCCTCGCCCTGTTCGATGACATAAAAATAATCGCCCTCATCGCCCTGGCGGATCACCACTTCACCGGCGCTCATACGCACCAGCTCCATCTTCTCCAGCAGCTGGTCGATGTTGGCGGCGGGCAGTTTGCGGAAGTTGGGGGAGTGCTGCATCTTGTTCTTGAGGGCGGTGGTGTCGATGGTGACAATGTCATCACCACTCATGATCACCTCCTCGCTACTGGTCTCGGCGCTCTGGGCCCAAGTCAGCATGGTGTCGAGCAGCTCCTGGTTGATGCGAATGAAGAGTACCGGAGTGATGGCGACTGCTGTGGCACGCCGTGGGTTGTGTTGTGAAAGTGGATGGCGGCTCAGGGGTGTGCCGCTGATGACGCGGGTGGGGTTGCCCTCCAATGGTCGGATCTCCACCTCGCCTTCGATGAGGTAGATAAAGTCAACATCATCGTCGCCCGCCTTGAAAAGCACTCGCCCGGGGGGTAGGGCCAGCTCCCTGGTTTTAGTCGCCAGCTCTTCGATCTGCTCATCCAGCAGCGATGAGATGGGTGTCAACCGCGCTAGGGTGAAGAGATCGACACTGCTTGCGGTATTGATCATTAATCCTGTTCCTTATCGTTATTCACAGCTCGCCATATCCATGCGAAGCAGCTGGAATTATCGAGGAATTTTAGAATGAGTCCAACTCTTCGTTAAATACCAGTGGTCTAGCGTGTTAATATATACGACCTGTATTTTACACACCTGCAAAACGTTATCGGCTAAATAAACCATGATATTAGATCCTGTACGGCGCTTGCGCGAAATACCTTATAACTACACCTCTTTTTCAGATCGCGAAATTGTTGTTCGCTATCTGAGCGAAGAGATGTGGGATGTACTTAACGAACTGCGTAATAGTCGTCGCACCGGCCGTTCGGCACGCATGCTGTTTGAGGTGTTGGGAGATATGTGGGTGATCCATCGCAACCCTTATATCCAGGATGATCTGCTGGAGAATCCCAAACGCTGGCAGTCACTCACCCATGCGCTGAACCATCGTCTCGACCAGATTGTACAGCGCTCCGAAGGTAACGAGCGGGCGTTGCAGCTGGTGACGCGTGCCCGTGCTGCCGTGGCCGATTTCGAGGCGTGGCTGCCCGCGATGGGTGAGTTGCGGCGCAAGACATTACGCCGCCTCAGCAAGGTGACGCGCAAGGGCAATATTCAGTTTGATGGCCTGGCGCGGGTCTCCCATGTCACTGACGCCACCGACTGGCGTATTGAATATCCGCTAGTGGTGGTCACCCCCGATGCCGAGTCTGAAATTGCGCCATTGGTGGCGGCCTGTATCGAGCTCGGCCTGACCATTATCCCACGTGGCGGTGGCACCGGTTACACCGGCGGCGCCGTGCCGCTGCATGCCGACACGGCGGTGATCAATACCGAAAAACTCGAAGGGTTGGGCGAAGTGATTATGCGCCGCCCCGAGGGGGTGGATCATGAGGTGGCCACCGTGCGCGCCGAGGCCGGTGTGGTGACGCGCCGCGTCTCCGATCTCGCCTACAGCAAGGGTTATGTCTTTGCCGTTGATCCCACCTCGCAGGATGCCTCGACCATCGGTGGCAACATCGCCATGAATGCCGGTGGTAAGAAGGCGGTGTTGTGGGGCACCACCATCGACAACCTGCTCTCCTGGCGCATGGTGATGCCCGATGGCAATTGGCTCGAAGCGGAGCGCATCAACCACAACCTTGGCAAGATTCATGATCAGGCTGAAGTCGAGTTTCGCCTGACGCGTTACTTGCCCGACGGCAAGAATAAAGTGGGTGAACCACGTACCTTGAAGATGGCCGGTAGCGCCTTTCGTAAGGCGGGATTGGGCAAGGATGTCACCGACAAGTTCCTCGGCGGCCTACCCGGTATACAGAAGGAAGGGTGTGATGGTCTGATCACCTCCGGTGTTTTTATTCTGCATCGTCAACCGAAGTTCACCCGCACCGTCTGCCTCGAATTTTTTGGCAGCGATATGCACCGCGCCGTACCTGCCATTGTTGAGACCAAGGATTATCTCGACGCCCATCGCGATGTGGTGCTGGCCGGGCTTGAACATCTCGACGAGCGTTATGTGCGGGCCGTGAAATACACCACCAAATCACCCCGCCGCGAGCGGCCCAAAATGGTGTTGTTGATCGATATTGCCGGTGACATCGAGAACAGCGTGGCCGAAGCGGCCTCTACGGTCGTGCGCATGGCCAGCTCCCGCAGTGCCGAAGGGTTTGTGGCGGTGAGCGCCGAGGCGCGTAAGCTCTTCTGGGCTGACCGTTCACGCACTGCGGCCATCGCCTCCCATACCAACGCCTTCAAAATCAATGAAGATGTGGTGATTCCACTGCCGCGCCTGGCTGATTATAACGAGGGTATCGAACGCATCAATATCGAGTACTCAACCCTTAACAAACTGCGCATGGTGGCGGCGATCAGGGGATATCTGCAAAACGATGTGGTGTCGCCCAAGTCCCAGGACTATGAGACAAGCAGCGAGGGTGAAGCGATCTTTGCCTCCAAGCGCAATGCCGCCATCGAATATCTGGAGAAGGTCGAGCAGCGCTGGCAGCAGCTGCTCGACTGCATCGACGTAGCGGCGCTGAATGATGTCGCCTTACTCGATGACAAGGCGCGTGACAGTGTTCAGCCTGGCGACACACTGTTGCAGCTATTGCTGCGTCGCGACCTGCGAATCTCCTATCGTCAAGAGGTGGAGCGACCACTAAAAGACATCTTCCATGGCCACGACCTGGAGCAGGTGCGTAAGCGGATGGATGAGATCCACGCCGAGACGCGCGCTAGCCGCCTCTTTGTCGCCACCCACATGCATGCTGGCGATGGCAATGTGCACACCAATATCCCGGTCAACTCCAATGACTACACCATGATGCAGCAGGCTGACCAGATCGTTGATCGTGTCATGGCGCTGGCCATCGATCTGGGTGGCGTCATCTCCGGCGAGCATGGCATCGGCATCACCAAGATGCAGTATATGCGGGCGGATGAGGTACAGCGTTTTGTCGATTATAAAAATGAAATTGATCCCAACGGTCACTTCAATCGCGGCAAGCTGATGCCGGGCTCCGGCCTGGATAACGCCTATACGCCGTCGTTGCGGTTAGTGGAGCAGGAGGCGCTGATCCTCGAAGAGAGTGAACTCGGCGCGCTTAACGACGACATCAAAGACTGCCTGCGTTGCGGCAAGTGCAAGCCGGTGTGCAACACCCACATCCCGCGTGCCGGGCTGTTGTATTCGCCACGCAACAAAATACTCGGCACCAGCCTGATCATCGAGGCGTTTCTCTACGAGGAGCAGACTCGCCGTGGCATCTCCATTCGTCACTTTGATGAGATGAACGATATTGCCGATCACTGCACCATCTGCCACAAATGTCTTAACCCCTGCCCAGTGGATATTGACTTTGGTGATGTCACCATTCGCATGCGTACCATCCTCGAGCAGCGTGGCCAGAAGCGCAGTAGCCTCGGTACCAAAGCGGCAATGGCCTTCCTCAATATCACCGATCCAACCACCATCAAGATAATGCGCAAGGTGATGATCGAGTGGGGTTACGCTGGTCAACGCTTTGCCCATAAGCTGGCCAAAAAATTCCATCTGATTGGTGAGAAACAGCCGCCCGCCACCACCACCGGCAAGATGGAGGTAAAGGCGCAGATCATCCACTTCATGAAGAAGCCGATGCCGGGTAATCTGCCGATGCAGACCATGCGTGCCATGCTCGGTGCCGAGGATGATAAGACGATTACGATCCTGCGCGACCCGCTCAAGGTCAATGACGAATCGGACTCGGTCTTCTACTTCCCCGGCTGTGGTTCGGAGCGGCTCTTCAGCGAAGTCGGTCTATCGACGCTGGCGATGCTCTACCAGAGTGGCGCCCAGACAGTGCTGCCGCCAGGCTATCTCTGCTGCGGTTATCCGCAGACCTCCTCCGGAGACCGGATCAAAGGGCAGCAGATCACCACTGATAACCGGGTGTTGTTCCACCGTATGGCCAACACCCTCAACTACCTCGACATCAAGACCGTGGTGGTCTCCTGCGGCACCTGTATGGATCAGCTCATGAAGTATGAGTTCGACAAGATCTTTCCCGGCTGTCGGCTGCTCGATATTCACGAGTACCTGATGGAGAAAGGGGTCAGCCTCGAAGGTGTGGAGGGAGTGCAGTATCTCTACCATGACCCTTGCCATACCCCGATGAAGACCCACAACCCGATGAAGGTGGTCAGTAGCCTTATCGGTCAGGAGGTGACACTCTCCGACCGTTGCTGCGGCGAGGCCGGGACGCTGGCGGTGTCGCGCCCCGATATATCCACCCAGATTCGCTTCCGCAAGCAGGAGGAGCTGCAACAAGGGATCGAGCAACTCACCGGCAGCCCGGTTGCCAAAAATGGCAATGTTAAATTGCTCACCTCATGCCCCGCCTGTCAGCAAGGGCTATCGCGTTTCAACGATGATACCGGCGTAGAGACCAGCTACATCGTGGTCGAATTGGCCAACAAGGTGCTGGGCGATGGTTGGCAGAAGGGCTTTATCGAAAAAGCCAGGGAGGGTGGCATCGAGCGAGTGCTGTTGTAATCACTTAGTTACTCTGTGAAAAAAGGCGGGAACTGTTATGCGGTTTCCGCTTTTTTTGTTTAGGGCGGACCAACAACTTGTCAAAATCGTGGGTGCAGGTGAATCGATCGCCGCCATGCGTCATAAGGCGGGCCAATCTCGAAGTTGGCGGGGGCATGCCAAGGTATAGGTATAGTTTTATTTTTATTGCCGCTGCGCTACTCTCCATCCAGGCTTAATTGGGGGTCAGTCTTTGTGGCTGATCCTGTTGGTACAGAGACTCTGCAGGGGTGCGGAGTCTCAACACGAACCACGGGGAGAAATACCATGGGCGTTCAGTCAGGCATCTCTTTCGAGGAGCTATGTGACCGCTTCGAAGAGTGTTATGAGTATGTGCATGATGCCAATGATCTGTTGAAACACTTCAAAGGCGTGCTCGGTGTTGGCATTGGCCCTAAAACAAAGGCGGGTAGTTTGTTGCCCGAACAGCCCTGTTTCTTGGTTTACGTTCAAGAGAAAAAACCACGCACCCATCTGGAAGCCAGAGAACTCATCCCCAAACAGATCCTCGGCATCACGACGGATGTAGTCGCCTTTGGCAGCCGCAAAAGCGCTGTTCATAATGAAATTGATTCTCGCTGGCTGGCGTTGAGCGACGACGGTTTTATGAGTCCTGGCATTCCTAATGAAAAGAGTTATTACTAGATTTGTCATCTAACTTCATTGTCGGCGGTGTCATCAACGGCTCTTCTCCCGCATACGTTCATGTCCCTCCTGAGCTCGCCAAGTCTGTCTCGTCCTTGATATTTTCAATATGTGTACCCCGCTCTGTTTATTTACTTTGCAGATTTCGAGTAGCCGTGTCAGGATAATTCCCGAATCTAACAGTCAGAAGTTTTCGGTCTGCTGCGATTTAAACAATAAAAATAGATTCACGGCCAATAATTATTACAAGCAGGCCGGGATCAAATCGCTTATCCAAATATTAACGGGGGGAACGTTATGGAGCTAGCGCAACAAATCGGACTTTTTGAAGGGGCTGAAGTCCACAGTCACAACGAACCACGGATCACACTTGAGCACGATGGCGTCACCATCACTCTCCTCGGCACCGCCCACGTTTCGCACCACAGTGCCAACTACGCCGCGGCGGTATTGGAGCTATGTGAAAACCGCTATCGGACGCTGATCACTCCCGACGCCATCGGCAAGCTGGATCTGGTGCAGGTATTCCGCAAGGGACATGGCCAGATGTTAATAACTAACGTGGATGTTGCGCATTATGTTCATCAGAAGTGAGTCAAGCGGGCTGGGTAAGTCTGCACCCAATTTATTTTTTATTGCAGCGAGCTTTTTGGTTCTTTCTGGCATAGCCAGTCTCACTTACCAAGTTGCCTGGGTACGGCTGCTTGGGCTTAGCATGGGATCGACCAGCGCATCTATCAGTACAGTGCTAGGAGCCTTCTTTCTTGGTATGGCGCTGGGCAGTTATTTTGCCGAGAAAATAACCCGTAACCGCATCAGTAATTTCACGCCGTACATTGCTCTCGAGTTATTAATCGGTTTGTCTGGATTGGCGCTGTTACCAATTTTGCTCAATCTGGACATGTTAATGGCGCAACTTCCTGTGCTTGGTTCTGAGCTCAGTCTGAAGTTTTTATTAGCGATGTTGCTGCTCTCTATTCCCACTATTTGTATGGGCGCGACTTTCCCTGTGATGGCCTCCATACTCATTCGTAGCCAAGATAATATGGGGCTGCGTGTAGGACAGTTATACAGTTTGAACACGGCGGGTGCCGTTCTTGGGGCAGCGCTTTCTGGGTTTGTCTTTATTCCAGCCTGGGGGTTGGACGGTGCCATTTATATCGCTTTTTCGCTCAACATGGCTATCGTTCTTATCGCGTGGCATTTCAATAGGGGGCTGGTGCTGCCACCACTAGAGCTCCCGTCTAATGAACAGACAGGTGAAAGCACAACGGCAGCAGACGAAGGGGCTCCGTTGCGAACACATGCGCTCATCGTGCTATTTGTCACTGGCTTTGTCGCTATCGCAACCCAGGTCGGCTGGACCAAATACTTGGCCATATTCACCGGCACAACCATATACGGCTTCGCGGCCATACTCACCGTATTTCTCAGTGGCATCGCGATTGGTTCATGGGCGATAAAAAACTATTTAGAGCGTATCCGCTCACCGCAGTTGTGGATGGCGATCGGTTTGATATTGTTGGGTACGGCGCTGATACTTACTCGTGTCGGCTTCAACGCCATTCCTCCGGTATACACTGCGGTTAACCATCTGATAGCCCCCTCTCCGGTAGTATTGGGCGTCAAATATTTTCTGGTATTCATTCTTTTATTTGTGCCAACATTTTTGTTTGGCGCGCTGTTCCCGCTGAATCTAAAACTCTACTGCGGCAATCTGCATGGCATCCGTGCGCGGATTGGCAAGGCCTATGCCATCAACACGGTAGCCAGTATTTTAGGCGCTATTTTGGCTGGTTTTTGGTTCATTCCAGAATATGGAACTGACGCTATGCTGACCGGATTGGCGATTGTCATTCTCTTTAGCTCGCTGCTGTTTTTGCCAACCATTATCGGAGCATTGCCACAATTGGCATTGGCAAGTGCCGCCGGAATCGCGGTTGTTGGCAGCGTATTACTGCCCCATTTGAACTACCAGGATCTCATTGCTTCGGTAAGCTATCGCTATGACGTCGATGCCCAGAGCGGTAAACAAGCCGAGTTTTTGTTTCTTAAAGAAGGCAAAGCTGGTGTCATCAGCATGGTTACCTATGACGGTGTCATTGCTAAGTTGCAAAGCAATGGTCTGAATGAGTCGCTAATCCATACCCAAGATCCCAACCAGGCGCTGCTGGTAGAGACTCTACTCGGGCTGATGCCATATATGCTGCAAGAACAGCCGAAAAGTGCCTTCGTAGTTGGCTTTGGCGGCGGCATCACTACCCGTGCGTTGTCGCTCACCAACCTTGAATCGATTCGGGTAGTGGAACTTGAACCCGCCGTGGTCGAGGCGGGGCGAGCGCTAGCCAAAGGCGAAATCCCGGTGTTGAATGATCCCCGGGTGAGGCTTAATTTTAACGATGCGCGTAATACATTATTGGTCGAAAACAAGCGTTACGATATCATTGCGGCACAACCATCACATCCGTGGCTTGCCGGAGCTTCCAGTGTCTTCACTCAACAGTTTTGGCAACTAGCCAAATCCCGACTCAATGAAGGCGGGGTACTTGGTCAGTGGGTTAATCTATTTAATATGGACGCCACAACCCTGCGGTCTATTTTTCAAGCCTTCTATGGTGTATTTCCTCACGGCATAACCTTTGCGAATCTTAATACAGGAGACCTTCTTTTATTTGGATCTAATAAGCCGATAAAACTCGACTACGAGCGTATCCAGGCCGTGTTAGACCAACCCAAAGTCAAAGCGGTTTTGAGCCATTATGGAATCAATACCCCGCAAGATCTGCTTTGGTATTTTGCCCTGTCGCGGCAAGAGGCATTAGCAGCTGCCGGCAACATAGCAGCGAACAGCGATACCAACATTCTTTCAGAAGTACGGCTTTCCACGCTCACCCATGAGTTGAGTGGTGCAGAAGACCCTTCCATGTTTTTACAGAATAGCTTCTATTTTGATTTGGCACCTTATATTGACAACGCAACGCAACGCATATACTCACAGGCAAACTATTTTTTCTCAAAACACGACATGGCCACAGCGGAGACAGCCGGTAAGGCGTTGACCAAACTCTCGCCTGTGCTTGGTCGTGGCGTGGCATACGAGCATTTGTGGCGCACGGGTGACATTGATGCCGCACTCGAATTATATGTTCAACATCAAGAGTGGCCAGATCGCACTCACGCCCAGCAAGCCCTTGTTCTGCTAGAAGTCGGTCGGCAACCTGAGGCGTTATTGACACTTGCCCGCATTAAAAACGAACCCGAACGGCGTGCCGCAGAAGCACGCATTCTGTTCGAAACAGGTGATTGGCAGACATTGGCAGCATTGCAACCACAGAGCGATGAAGAGCGTCGCTGGCAACTGCTCGGAGTGGCTAAAAATAATAGTCAGCTAGCAGGACGTGACCTGCTTCCTCTGGTGGCGGCTAACTCCGATGAAATTCCACAATTGAGGGCATTGGTTCAATATTTTGCAGCGCTGGATGATCGAAAAAACATGGATGTATATTCTCGCCGTTTGATCAAGGCGACCGATGGCCAATTGGATCGGCTTAGTAAGTTCGCTAATACAGCAATTACAAAAAAACAAATACAGAATGCCAAGCTACTGATAGGAAAGATGGCAGCTTTAAGCCCAGGGGATGTTCGGCTCAATGAGCTAAATCGTCAAATTAAGAAGACTATTGAGGCGGCGAATAAAAAGGATGAAAAAGTGGCGAAAACAATCCCTGAAAAGGACGTGTAGCGGGTGCTTCAAATGAGTAGTGTTCTGCACGCTTCAGTCTTCTCCCCATCTAGATCTAGGGAGGGCTAAACCGTTTTCGAGCTTTTCAGCCGCTATTCTTTTATTCAATCTACAAACGGCCCGTACTGAATAATGGGCTCACCATGGGGTGTCCCGAGGCAGAGCATGTATTGACTGTTCACTATTGCTGTGGTGTTGAACTCGGCTTCATTGTCGATAAAAGCGGCATCGCCTTTGGCGTAGTGCTGGCCGTTGATGTCGACCTGCCCTTCCACCACGTAAATGAAGCCGCGCATGTTGGTGGTGATGACTTCACTATAGCTGGCGTTCGCGTTTAAGTGGACGTGGGCATAGCGCACTGGGGTGAGCAGTTGCAGGGGTGAGGTTTTACCCACAATGATTTTGACATTGCCGCCATTAATATCGGTAACGGGGAATTCGCCATCGTTGACCTGTTGGTAGCCAGGGTCGATCTGCTTCAATCGTTTCGGCAGGTTGATCCAGAGTTGGATGCCGCGGGTGATGCCGATATCGCTGGGCATCTCTGAATGGACCAGACCTCGCCCAGCGGTGAAACGCTGTGCGCCACCGGCAGTTACGGTGGAGCTGTTGCCGAGATTGTCGGTATGTTTAATAGAGCCGTTGAAGAGGTAGGTGATCGCTTCAAAGCCACGGTGAGGGTGATCAGGAAAACCGTTGCCGGGAGTTATATTAAAGTCATCCCACAGTACAAACGGATCGTAGTTACGGAATCCAGCAAGGGGCATGTGACGGTAGACGAGCACACCGTCCCCTTCTTGGGTCTGTAGTGCTGGGCGTTTACTGATCATTTTTTGTGTTGCTCCACGCCATTGGTTGTTGTCTGCTGCCCCGCAAAGGGGCAGCGGAGTATTTAGCTCTTATGACTGCCGTCACAGAAGGGCAAGTTTTTGCTTTTGCCACAGCCGCAGACTCGAAGGGTAACGTCCTCTTCTGCTTCGTAACTGAAAGGCTGTGCAGCTGGACTGCTGTTGAAGTGTGAGCCATCACAGAAGGGCTCGCGGCCGGTTTTGCCGCATTGGCAGAGGTAAGCGCTGTCGCCCGCTTCCAGTTTCACTTGGTGGGGACTGCCTTTATCGTAAAGTGCCATGGTGTGGTTTCCTTGTATGTTGTTGTGAATCGACGTGAGTTTAAACCAATGCAGAGCGGCGTGGCTCCTGTTGTTTGCGGCGCAGGCTGAGGCGGGTGTCGATACTCAGTGCGCCAGCGCCGTGGGCGGCGATGAAGAGCAGACCACCAGCGATAGCGAGGTTCTTCATGAACATAATGGATTGGATCTGGTCGGCCAAATTGTTATGGAAGATGGCCGCAGAGATGATGCTGAATCCGGCCAGCGCTACGGCGCTGAAACGGGTCTGCCAGCCAAATATCAGTGCAGCGCCGCCGCCGATCTCCAGCAGGATGACGGCGGGCAGCAGAACGCCGGGAACGCCCATTGACTCCATCCACCCTTGGGTGGCGGCATAAGCGCCGATCTTGCTGATACCGGCGAGCAGGAAAATCTGGCCCATTAGCAAGCGGCCTATCAGTGTGGTGTAGTTATTCATGATTCGTCTCCTATTGTGCATATCTGATTAAAGTGGTTGGTGCTGTGGCTATTATGGCGAGATAAATTCGATTTAAAAGCGCAAAAATTAGCTTATAATCATCTAAATGATAGATATAAAAACCGTAACAGCCCCCCGTGCCAGTATCGATCAGTGGCGCGCTCTACAGGCCGTGGTGGATGCCGGTGGTTTCGCCCAGGCGGCGGAGCGGCTCCATCGCAGCCAATCATCAGTCAGTTATGCCGTGGCCAAATTACAGGAACAGTTGGGGGTGCAGCTGCTGGAGATCCAAGGGCGCAAGGCCCAGCTGACCGAGGCGGGAGAGGTGCTGCTGCGCCGCTCGCGCCAACTACTGGAAGATGCCGCCGAGCTAGAGCAGCTGGCCCGCAGCCTGGAACAGGGATGGGAGGCGGAAGTGGTGTTGGTGGTTGATGCGGCCTACCCCAGCGCCACGCTGATGACGGTACTGAAGCGCTTTGCCGCCAGCTGTCAGAGCACGCGTGTGCAGCTCAACGAGGTGGTGCTCTCCGGTGCCGACGAGGCATTGCTCGAAGGACGCGCCGACCTCGCCATCGCCGCCCAAGTACCACAGGGTTTTCTCGGCGACCGACTGCTGGAGGTGGAGTTCATCGCCGTCGCCCATCGCGACCATCCGCTCCATCAACGTGAAGTACCACTGACCAGCGAGGCATTGCGCCGCGAGCTACAGGTGGTGGTGCGCGACTCGGGGCTCTATCTCAATCGCAGTATTGGCTGGCTTGGCTCCGCACAGCGCTGGACAGTGAGCAGTCTTGAAACAGCGGTGGCGGCGGTCAGCAGTGGCCTGGGGTTTGGCTGGCTACCGCAGCATAAAATCGAAACGGAGCTGGCGCAGGGGCTCTTGCTGCCTTTGCCGCTGCGCGAAGGCGGACGGCAGCAGGCGCCGCTGCATCTGGTCTTTGGCCGCAGCGAAATGACCGGCCCGGCGACGCAGCAGCTGGCGCAGTTTTTTAGAGAGGTGAGTGGTAGTGGTCGTTGAATTGAGCGCAGCGCAGCGTTGCCCGTGTGGTT
Organism: Tenderia sp. (SeqCode); assembly: GCA_043755075.1. Taxonomy (GTDB): domain Bacteria; phylum Pseudomonadota; class Gammaproteobacteria; order Tenderiales; family Tenderiaceae; genus JAKFXL01. The sequence continues at coordinate 8,891 of JAYUTP010000046.1, read as the reverse complement.
CGGGGCAACCGTATGGCGAGTGTTGCGGGCCGTTCCATCGTGGCGCGGCGCTTGCGGCCACACCCGAGCAGCTGATGCGTTCGCGCTACAGCGCCTATGCCCTGCGCAATGAAGACTATCTGTTGCAGAGTTGGCATATCTCCACCCGCCCCGAGTCACTTGAGTTGCCGCCGGAGGATCAATGGCTGGGATTGGAGATCGTGTCTGCCCCAGTGGTCGCTGGGACACAAGGATGGGTGGAATTCAGCGCCCGTTTCCGTTTGGTCGGGCGGATCGAGCAGCTGCATGAGCGGAGCCGCTTTATTTACGAGTCGGGGCGCTGGTTTTATATCGATGGCCAGCTCCATACCAGCGCAAAGCCTGATAAGATCGGACGGAATGCGCTCTGCCGTTGCGGTAGTGGTCGTAAATACAAACGCTGCTGCGGCGTGACAGAGTAGCACTTAAGGTTCATAGAGATTTGTTGTTTGGCAGGTGACTATGTGTGAAGAGCTAGAAGCGATCAAGGCCCGAATTGTGGCGATGAAGCTGGAACACCGCGACCTCGACATCGCCATCCAGAAGCTTGCAGAGGATCCTGGTTACGACCAGCTACGACTGCGGCGCCTGAAAAAGCGCAAGCTGGAACTCAAAGACGCTATCGCTAAGCTGAAAAGCCTACTGATCCCCGACATGCCCGCCTAAAATACCTGAAATATTAGGGATGATGAGATGACCAAAAAGGTAAACAAGAGCGATGCGCAGTGGCAGGCAGAGCTGACACCGGAGCAGTATCGGATTACTCGCCAAGCCGGGACGGAGATGGCCTTCACTGGCGACTATTGCGATAACAAGGCGGCGGGGGGCTACCACTGTACCTGTTGTGGTGAGCCACTCTTCGTGTCAGATCACAAGTATGACTCCGGCAGCGGCTGGCCGAGCTTCTGGCAGACATTTGATCAGCAAAATATCGAAGAACTTTCTGATACCAGCCACGGCATGCGCCGCACCGAAGTGCGCTGCGCCCGTTGCGCTGCCCACCTCGGCCACCTCTTCACTGATGGCCCCAAGCCGACTGGCCAGCGCTACTGCATCAACTCCGCAGCGCTTAAATTCAAAGCGCGTTAAGTGGCGGAGAGGTAGTCCATCTTTGATGCGGCGGGTGGTTTGCCTATCCTCCAGCAGCTCCACAAAATCTGCTACGACAATCGTGGGACAGCGAAAGCGCTAACGCCATGACACTATATATGATCGTTTCGCTGGCTTTTTTGGGGCCATAAAAAAAGCGGGGCCGTCAGGCCCCGCTCTTATTTGTAACTACAGGCGGTTATCCCGCGACTTGCTGAATGCCATCCAGTTGCCAAGAGGCATTACTGCTAGTCTTAATGAAGTGCCATACCTCATCCACCTGGATGCTATTGCCATCTTCGCGCAGCTGCGCTGTGAAAAGCACAATCGCCTCTTGCTTGGGGCTAGTGTTATTGGCGCTCAACAGTTCGGCATTCAGGTCGAGGATCTCGGTCTGTGAGTCGCCGATGCGGCTTTGGAACTGATCCTGAATCTCGCCAAAGACGTGGTCGGTGGTGAACTGACGAATGTCGGCCAGATCGCCCTCATCCCAAGCCTTTTGCAGACGGGCGAAGCAGTTCTTGGCACCATCGACAAATGCGTCCTGATCAAAGCCCTTGGGGGCTGCGTGGCGCAGGCTGTCGAGACTCGGCCCTTCAATCTGCTCGCTACCGCCAAAGTGTTGTTCAACGCTCTGACGCGTCTGATGCGTGTTCACAGGTTCGCTCTCAACCTGGGATTGATAAGCACCAGCCGTGGCGGGTTGTGCCTGTTGGCGGGCGCGACTGGACATGCTCCTGAAGATCATGAAGGCGGCTAGGCCCAGCGCGCCAAACAGCAGTACATCCATAAAATTGATGCCATCAAAAGCACCACCAAAAAACAGTGCGCCCAGCAGACCGCCGAGGGCGAGACCACCCAACATGCCCATCATGCCACCTTTTTTGGCAAAGGATTCCTTAAGATTTGAGTTGGTCTGCTGTGCCGGTGTGGCCGCCTTTTGTGGCTGGCTGGCGGTGCGGTTAACACTCTGGCTCTGGCTGAATTTACCGCCAAAAGATTTGCCGCCGCCCAAGCGTTTTGCTTCAGCGACATCCATGCCGCCAACAAGCAGTGCCAAGCTTGCGGTGATTACAACAACAAAAGTGATTACTGATTTCATTTAACTTCCCCCGGTCCATGTTTACAACAAGTTAGGTCAGGTGTGCATTTTACACGAGATTTGTTTTTTTATCCTACTGAGCGCCGGTCATTGTTGCTGGCGTTATTTTCTATAACCATATGTTCTCCATCTGGTTACTTTGAATTTTGATGTTGCGTTATGGATGCTTCTTTAATCTAGCTTTACTGGAATCAGTCTAGTCTAGATCTGATCTGGGGTGGTTGGCTGGGGCTGAGCTTTGCGCGGAGGGTGGCGGATGAGCCCCTTTTTTGGTGGCAGGGTGAACCAGTCCTCGCGAGTGATCTCATGAAAATAGTCGGCCTCTTCCACTAGCAGGCGAGAGGTGGTGCGCGGCACGGCGGCGATCTCAACACGCACCCCCTCTGACTTCAAATGGCGCACCAGCTCTACATAATCAGCGTCGCCGGACATGATGATGATGGTGTCGACCTTGCTGGCCAACTGAGTGGCATTGATGGTGAGCGGGATGTCGGCCGATTTGTGGCAGGGGCGCACTGAGCCGTGAAAATTGTTGTGGAGCCGCTCGCGCAGTTTGGAGGAGATGCTTTTCCCTTCACGGAAATAGATCAGTCGGTTGAGGCCGCGATTGCCGAGCAGGCGTGGGATCAGCGTATCGAAATTAAGCATGGTCTGAGTGTCACCTGCATCATCATGGATGCTGCGTTCGAGATTGTTGCCATCGATGAGAATGGCGATGGATTGGCTGATGGTGATCTCGAGCGGGGCGCGCAGTGGCTGCATGCTGTTTCCTTAGTGTGTCAGTAAGCTTTATATAGTTGTGCTAGAAGGGCGAAATTCAAGTGGCTGAGGCTTGATCAGGGGGAGAAGATGAGCGTCTGGCCACTAGTGGCCAGGCGCTCGAAGATTGATATTACTCGCCGCCTTTCATCAAACGACTGGTGGGTGTTTGGGCAAGATAGGGAGGCACGCGCCACGCCGGATTATCCTGAGCATTATTCTCTTGACGGCCTACAATAATCTTCGCGCTCTTCTTGCTGTTGAAGGAGTAGGTGCTTTTACAAAACCCAGAGTAGTTGTAACTGTTTTTCATGTTTGTGAACCCTTGGAAGATGTTGACGGATCGAGCCAATCACACCGCGCCCCACTACGAGGGGGAGTTCACCTTAGCACCTCTGGCGGGCGCTGACTATGGGTAGAATGTAAGGCTATTTTAAGCTCGCGAAAGCGTCTATTTCTGCCAGCTATTCCCTATATTAACAATGGGTTATTGGCTGGCGACGGCACGGTGCCGTTGTTGTCGGGCGGAGGCGCTGGTTGCGCCGCCGGAGATTGAATGGTTGCGTTCAAGATCAGGTAATCCTTTCAGCCCTGAACTTATGTAATCAATCTCTACGGCTCTTTTGAAACTTTTGGAATCGATGCCAAGGGCCTCAACCGCTCCCTGATGGAGCAGCTGGAAGAGCCGTTTGAGGGCGATCTGGTGAGTCTGGTCGGTGGTGGAGAAGAGCCAGTCGCTCAGCGTCATGAAGCGCTCGAACGGTTTTTCCCCCAGTAGCCGCGGCAGGCTTTGGTGGAAACGGCCGGAGTTGGCGATCATTTCCCAGTAACGGGCAAAGCGGGTGAGCCGTTGCAGAGTGGCGAAGTCGAGCAGGTTGTTGCTGAGGATGTTGTAGGGCGGGTTGGGGTTGTAGCGCATATCAAACGCCTGACTATGGCGGATGATGGGCGAGCCGCGCAGCCGCTTGAGGATACCGACCTGGATCTCGTGTGGGCCGAGCAGTGCCAGTTTATTAAAGCCCGCTGCAAAACTCGCGAGATCCTCGCCAGGCAGGCCGATGATCAGGTCAGCGTGGATGTGGGCGTGGGTCTGCTCGCCGATCCAGCGCAGATTTTCGCAGGTTTTGTCGTTGTCCTGTTTGCGGCTGATGAGCGTCTGCGTTGCTTCATTGAAGGTCTGCACGCCGATCTCAAATTGCAGGCTCCCTTCTGGGAATCGCTGCATAGCGGCCTTCAACTTTTCCGGTAAATGGTCGGGGATGAGCTCGAAGTGGAGAAAAAGTTTGTCGTCGAGCCGTTCAAGAAAGAAATCGAGAATGCGGATGCTGAGATCAATCTTGAGATTGAAGGTGCGATCCACAAACTTGAAGTGGCGCGCACCGCGTTGATAAAGCGTATCCATTTCGGCGAGGAACAGCTCGAGATCATATGCCTTGGCGGTCTTGTCGAGCGCCGAGAGGCAGAACTCGCATTTGAAGGGGCAACCGCGTGACGCCTCGACATAGATGATACGGTGGGCGATATCCTCATCGGTATAGAGTTGATAGGGTAGTTTGAGCTGCGCAAGCGGCGGCGGAGTCGCGTGGATGATCTTTTGCGCTGGCCGCTCACCCTTCAGCAGCGCGCGGCAGAGATCGGCAAACTCCAGATCCCCCTGACCGCAGATCACATAGTCGGCCAGCGCCACAATTGGCTGCGCCGCGTGCTCAAAACTCACCTCCGGCCCGCCCAGCACCAGCAGTGTCTCCGGGCTCACGGTCTTGAGCAGCGCCGCCAGCTGGGTGATCTCAACGATGTTCCATATATAGACACCCAGGCCGACGATGCGCGGTTTGGATGCCAGCAGCTTTTCAACGAGATCGATGGGACGCTCGTTGATGGTGAATTCGATGATCTCCGTCTCAGCCATTAGCTCGCCCATATTGGCTTTGATATAACGCAGGCCGAAGGCGCTGTGGATGAAGCGCGCATTGAGGGTACTGAGAAGGATACTGGGCATGGATGGCGGCTATGTTGTGTGAGCGGGTGATTTTAACCCATTGACACGCACTTCCGGCTGAATTCATTTCCGTGGCAGCCATGGTATTCACTCGTGATAACAACTGCTAACCTCTCGCCATGACTCAACCCCAAGCCCCGCAACCGTTTGAAACCTTTATTGCCCAGCTACGCGCAGTGGCGGCTGCTACGCGCCAGCGTCGCCTGCTGTGGCTGAGTGGTTCGGTCGAATGGTGTCGTAACGCGGCCACCTCCGTTATGGCGGGGGTGGCTGATGATGATCTGCTTTGGGTTTCAAACCTCGCCCCTGCGGGCGTGCGCCAGATCGACAACAGCCAGTGCACTCACGTGCTCGGCAGTGAACTGGCCATGGTGGTTTATGATGCCCACAGCGGATTTGATGCCGATGCGCTGGGCGCGGTCTCCGGGCTGGTACGCGGGGGTGGGCTGCTGTTGTTGCTGACGCCGTCGCTGGCGCAGTGGCCATCCTTGCCCGATTCCGAGGCGCTACGTTTTATGGCCGGGACTGATGCGACCGAGCCGAGCCGGTTTATTTCCCGATTGGTGCAACGGCTCAGTGGCGCCCCTGGCCTCTATCGGCTGGAAGAGGGTGGCGTATTGCCAGCGGTTGAGCCGACAGTTGCCGCGACGGATGACAAATTAATGGATGAGTTGATTGCTGCGCCTTGTCGCACCACCGATCAACAACGGGCGGTTGAGGCCATCATCAAAACGGCGCGAGGCCATCGCAAGCGCCCCACGGTGTTGTTGTCTGATCGTGGTCGCGGCAAATCGGCGGCGCTGGGCATTGCGGCTGCACAGTTGCTGCGTGAGGGGGCAAAACGCATCATCGTCACCGCGCCACGCCTGGATGCCGCTGCCTCACTCTTTGAGCATGCGGCGGCTCTGTTGCCCGAGTCACAGAGCCATCGTGGTCGACTTGAGTTGGGTGATTGTGTGCTGGAGTTCATCGCCCCCGATGAGCTGATTCAGTCACACCCCATCGTCGATCTGCTGCTGGTGGATGAGGCGGCAGCAATCCCGACGCCGATGCTCGATGAGCTGCTGAGCCATTACACCCGTATCGTCTTCGCTACCACAGTGCATGGTTATGAAGGCAGTGGTCGCGGTTTTCTGCTGCGCTTCAGCGAAACACTGAATAAAAAAATGCCCGGCGGTCAGCAACTGCGTCTGGAGCAACCAATCCGCTGGACCGCCAATGATCCGGTCGAGGCGGCGATATTTGATGCCCTGCTGCTCAACGCCACGATTGCGGATGAAGAACAGCTCGTCGATGTGAGTCTTGAGCAGTGTGTGATCGAGGCAGTGGATCGTGATCGGCTGCTGGCGGATGAGTCCACGCTATCGCAACTCTTCGGCCTGTTAGTGCTCGCCCACTACCGCACCCGCCCCAACGACCTGCGCCAGTTGCTCGATAGTAGCGGCGTGATGATCTACGTTATGCGCCAAAGCAGTGTTGTTGTCGGTACAGCGCTTGTTGCCAATGAAGGCGGGCTTGATGCGGCGTTGAGTCAGGCAATCTACGAAGGCAAACGACGGCTGCATGGCCACCTCATGCCGCAGTCGCTCGCCGCCCATGTTGGCCTGCCCGATGCGGCAACGTTGCACTACCGCCGCATCATGCGCATCGCCATTCACCCACAACTGCAAGACAACGGCTTTGGCAGCGCCATGATTCGCCAGATCGTTGTTGATGCTCAGCGTGATGGGCTCGATGCGATTGGCGCCAGTTTTGGCGTAACACCAGCGCTGCTGCGGTTTTGGCAGCAACTCAAATTCACTCCAGTACGCATCGGGCTACAGCGCGAGCAGAGCAGCGGCAGCCACTCGCTAATGGTGATGCAGCCGCTCAGTGAGCGTGGCGTAGAGCTTTATGGCGAGGCCCACGAACGCTTTCATGCGCGCTTGCCACATCTGCTTGTTGATGAGCTGCAAGCGCTCGGGGCAGAGATTGTTGCCGCATTGCTCTTTGTACAACAGATAAAAGAAACAGTGGCAGCACTCCCGCTTGCTGAGCATGAATGGCGCGATCTTGACGCCTTCGCCCATGCCAACCTTGGTCTGGAGACGGTGATTGCGCCGCTTTGGAAGTTGGCCCACCACCACCTCGTGGTTCAATCAATCGAGCTGCTACCACAGCAGCAGGCGTTGCTGGTGGCCAAGGTGTTGCAGAGAAGGGAGTGGGCCGAAGTGTGTCGTGTCACGAATTACAACGGCAAGGGTGATGCGCTCAAAGCGTTGCGGCAGGTGGCGGGGCATTTGATTGAATTGTAGGTCGGGTTACACTGCGCTAACCCGACCTACGTGACTGTCACGAATGATACGCTTCGTGCATTAGTGCATCCTTGGTTCTGAGTCATGATGCGGTCTGTATTGCTGTAGCCAGGGTTATTTTGTTGCCTCATATAGCATTGTAGTCGCAATGCCAGCAGTAACATTTAAAATTAAAGATAAGCTTACTGATGCTACCAGTTTTATGGTGCTATTTTTAGACTTTGCGGCAAATTGTGATTGTTGGTTTGAGTCGCCACCAGTCAGCATGAACATGCTGAACGTCCGACTTGTATGGCACCAGTTTTCAATTTTATTATTTAAAATTTGTGATGCTGCTCGAAGAAGAATAAAGGATGAAAGTGCCAGAAAAACATATGGTGAAACCATGCTGCTTTGGATGTTCTTTAAATAAAGAAACACAATAACACAGAAAAGGATTGGTAAAATCCAGTAGTTCATAAACTCAATTTTGTTGCTATGCTTTCTTATCGCCATATTAATTGTTGTAAAGTCATATGGTTTAGGGCAGCTATCAATCCATCTGCCAACTATTGAAAATATCTCTTCTGACGTATTTTGTGTTGCTCCATTTACTGAGATGCAAACAGATCCGGTCTCAAATTCAATATTGTCTACATCCCTTGGGTTTTTAGACATCACCGCCTGCAATATAATAAATGGATTTATTGGGTTTGAGATTCTGACGGTAATAGACATTTCATTTTCAATCCCATCATGCATGTGCCCAATGACCCAATTCAGTATTAGTTTTTCAGTGCTTTTTCCTGAGTGGGAAGTATTCTTTTCTAATAAAGCCAGGTCATTATTTTCATAGTGAGTATTGTCCGTAAAACTCACAAGATACTGAAAGCCAGCCTTGCTGGGCTGAAAGTATTTTATTTTTTCACGCAGAGCGTCTGAAAGTATGAGAACCTCTTTAATTGAGCAAATAAATTTTTTATTGATGATCTTTGTTGTTGCGCCAAGATTTGATCTTGTTAGAGTGTATGGGCTTGATAATGCCGGAGTTAAATCTTGTAGTCCGTTAGGTGTTCTCATGTGTTTCATTTTTCCCCGTTATTTTTTTCTGCCGTTATCTTCACAAGCTAATCAAAAAAGCAGTGATCAGTTTATCGCCTTCTTATTGATCCCTTATCATTGTTCTATATGGCTGTGTTTTTTGAATAAGGGAGCCATGATATGTGATTTCGTTAGGGTGAGCACGCCCTTTGTATCCACGCGGAATCAGCTGGGTCACTCAATCAAACTATAACTCACCTCGCTAATATAGTAGTGCTTTGCCCCCTCAGGCGTCTGCACCACCACCTCATCATCCAGCCCCTTTTTCATCAGCGCCAGCGCCACGGGTGCATCCATGCTGATAAAGCCACGGCTCAGATCAAACTCGTCGGGGCCGACGATGCGGTAGATTTTTTCGTTGCCATCATCATCTTCGAGCCTGACCCAGGCGGCGAAGAAGACCTTGCTCGGGTCGCTGGGTTTGTCGCGGACCACCTTGAGGTCAGGCAATCGCTTTTGCAGATAGCGGACCCGGCGGTCGATCTCACGCAGCTCTTTTTTGCGATAAATGTATTCGGCATTTTCCGAGCGGTCGCCTTCGGCGGCGGCG
>JAYUTP010000045.1:0-31938 GCA_043755075.1 Tenderia sp. (SeqCode) | reverse complement strand
GACATCAATTGTGGCGGAGTTGGTGCTGGGCATTCTGGCCTCGACCATCGTCATGTGGTTCAGCCGTCAGCGTGAGTTCCGTGCCGACGCCGGTGGCGCCAGCCTGGCGGGCCGTCAGAAGATGATTTCGGCACTCGAGCGCCTCAAACAGGGGGTGACCGAGCCGCTGCCCGACCAGCTGGCGGCTTTTGGTATTGCGGGTGGCAAGGCGAGTGGTTTGAAAAAACTGTTCATGAGCCATCCACCGCTTGAAGAGCGCATCGAGGCGCTGCGCCGCGGCGCCTGATCTGCCACTGTTGTTGCTGGCGGCCACACTGGCCGCCAGTCCTTTTTTCTCCCCTGTAATTTCCTCTTTTTCATTCAGCATTCATTCAGTTTGAGTGGCGTAATTTAAAACCCGTGGGAAAGAATTTTCATCTAGACCCTCCGGTTAGGGTGAAAAGTAGTGAGGAATCAATCAGCGATGGTTGATTGGAAAATTCAAGAGGAGAAATAAATTATGAAACATATTATTGCTGCTGCTGTTATGGCTTCTGCATTTGTTGCCGCCCCTGCTATGGCCGATCTGGATCTGGCCAAGAAGAGTGGCTGCTTGGCTTGCCACAGTGTTGCCGCTAAGGTTGTTGGTCCAGCTTGGAAAGATGTTGCTGCCAAGTACAAGGGTGACGCTACTGCCAAGGCAGCACTGGTCGAGAAGATCGCAAAGGGTGGTAAGGGTAACTGGACTGCCGTTACCGGTGGCGTTCCAATGCCTCCGTACTCACCACGTGTTGCTGATGCCGATATCGCCAAGCTGGCTGATTTCATCCTCGGCCTGTAAACGTTACACATCGTTAGATAGATTTTCCTTCATAAGCGCCCGGGCAACGTCGAAATCCCCCTCGATAGCCCGGGTTTTTTTACGTCTTGAATTTGGCATAACGCCTATCTGGGGTATTTCCGGGTATTCTAATCAGCTCTGTTTCTCTATTGATGGGTGATGTGATTGGTGATGCCATGCGTTTATTGATCGTTGAAGATGAAGCTGATTTACGGCAACAACTGCTGGAGCGCCTTACCCAAGAGGGGTATGCGGTAGATGTCGCTGTTGATGGTCAGGAGGGGCTCTACCTAGGTAGCGAATACCCCTTTGATGTGGCGGTGGTGGATGTGGGGTTGCCGAAGCTGTCGGGGATCGAGATGCTGCAACAGTTGCGCGCAGCAGGAAAAACTTTTCCAGTGTTGATTCTGACGGCGCGGGGCCGTTGGCAGGATAAGGTAGAGGGGCTGGATGCCGGGGCTGACGACTATTTGGTCAAACCCTTTCATATCGAGGAGCTGGTGGCGCGTGTCAAGGCACTGATACGCCGTGCGGCGGGCGTGGCGCAGCCATTGCTGGTGTTTGGCCCGATTTGTCTCAACACTGTCACCCAGGTGGTGAGTGTCGGCGGCGAACCGTTGGAGCTGACTGCTTACGAGTACAAGGTGCTGGAGTACCTGATGCTCAATGCCGGGCAGGTGATCTCTAAAACTGTGTTGACCGATCACATCTATGCCCAGGATTATGACCGCGACAGTAACGTGATCGAGGTCTTTGTCGGCCGTCTGCGGCGCAAACTCGACCCTGACAACACCCTTAACCCGATCGAGACTCTGCGTGGCCGTGGTTACCGCTTCACCCTGCCACGGGGTGAGGCGTGATATCGATCAACAGCCGCATGTTGATTGTCGCTGGCATCGTGCTGGTGGGTTTTCTTGGCATCACCGGCATGACGCTGGAACGTTCGTTTATCGCCAGCGTCGAGGATGCGCTGGAGGAGCGGCTGCGAATCCATCTGACGGCGGTGATCGCCTCTGCCGATATTCGTGAGGATGGCAGTCTGCAATTGACGTATGCGTTGCCGGAGACCCGTTTTTTTACTGAAGGATCGGGGCTTTATGCCAAGATTCTTGGCAATAACGGCAAAATTCTCTGGACGTCGCCGTCATTGGGAACTCTCACCATCCCGGTCTATGCGGGACTGGTGCGTGGCGACTCTCTCTATGAGCAGCTGCAGGCCTCCGATGGTACGCCGGTGCTGGCCTATAGTCTTGGCGTGACCTGGGGCGATAATGACAAGTTCAAGGGGGGCTATACCTTTGTCGTGGCCGAGAGCCTGGATCGTCTCAATCAGCAGGTTTCGCAATTTCGTCACAACCTGTGGGGCTGGCTCGGCGGAGTGACTGTCATACTGCTGCTGATGTTGACCATCATTCTGCGCTGGGGCTTGGCACCGTTGCGGCGAGTGGCGGAGGATCTGCGCGAGATCAAGGCCGGGCGTCATCTGGACTTGATCGGCCGCTATCCCAAGGAGCTGCGTGGCCTGACCGATAATCTCAACGCCTTGATCCGCACCAATCGTGAACACGAAGAGCGCTACCAGGCCAGCCTCGGTGATCTGGCTCACAGCCTGAAGACGCCACTGGCCGTATTGCGCGGCATGACTGAGGTACCCAACCAGTCACTCTCTGGTATGCGCGGTACGGTGGAGGAACAGGTGCAACGCATGGATCAGATCGTCCAATATCAGTTGCAGCGCGCTGCAACCTCGGGGCGTACTGCCTTGATGGCACCAGTGGATGTGGCAGCTGTCACCCGCAAGGTGATTAGCGCGCTACATAAGGTCTATGCCGACAAGGGAGTGAAGAGTCAGGTGGAGGTGCAGCCGCAGCTAGACTTTCACTATAACGAGGGTGACTTGATGGAGCTGCTGGGCAATGTCATTGATAACGCCTTTAAGTGGTCGCATGGTCAGGTGGAGGTGCGTATCAGCAAGGCGGCCGGGGCGTTGCCACAAGGTCATGCCCTGCTGATTGAAGTGGTTGATGATGGCCCGGGAATCGCACCAGAGCAGGTTGCCACCGTGCTGGAACGGGGAGGACGGCTTGATACCCAAGTGAGTGGTCATGGCCTGGGGTTGGCGCTAGTCCGTGACATCGTCGAGTTGTATCACGGTCGGCTGGAGATTGAGCGGGCTGAGCTGGGTGGGGCACGGATAAGGATTGCACTGCCATGGCGGTGAATGCGGCCAATGTTTGCCTCAAAGGCGGCTTAATATAACCGCCCCTGATGCCGCTATAGTTAATGAAGGCGTGATGTATTAACGGGACGATAGGGAGTGTTGGCCCCACAAATTTAGGAGTGCGGCCAATGGATATCAGTGGAATCAGTAGTCCGGCAGTCAATCAGGCAAGCAATAGTAAGACGGGTGATGAGGTGAGTATTGCGGTGCTCAACAAGGCACTCGATAGTCAGGTCAGAACGGCTAACGAGCTCATCAACAGCGTCACCAAGCCAGCGCAGGAGATCCCGCGTGAGAAGTTGGCCCCGCATCTGGGCAGCAAGATCGACGTTCAAGCTTAAGTTGGCTCTAAAAGAATAATTCGCCACCCGCCAATGGGTTGGTGGTGAACAGATTATCGACTATCGCCGCAAAGTTCAGCTCAAAATCAGGGCTGACCTCTGCGGCACGCTGCATCAGTCCAGCACGATTCAAGCTTGTGGGGGGCTGACGGAAGGCGATTACGATCACATTCTTGTATCCAGCCACGGTCAGGCAGAGGGTTAACTGCTGGAACTGCTGGCGAATCTTTCTCAGAATGGTGTGCAGCTCTTGGGCGTGGTTGATCAGTAGATTAACCACCATGATGCCATCGCGTGACAGCGCCCGGTAACAACCGTCATAAAACTCATCTTCCTGCAGTAGTGGTGGCGTGCCATTTTGGCCATAGAGGTCAACCAGCAGCGTATCCACGGGCCGTTTGTTAGCGGCAATGAAGTGGGCGGCATCCTCAGTGAATAGCTGAATCTTATTGGAGTCGGGCAGGGCAAAATAGCGCTGGCTGACCGCGATCATCTGTTTATCAATCTCTACCGCCGTGATGTTGCAACGGGGGAATTGATGATGGAGATAACGAACCAGATCCCCACCGCCCAGTCCTAGCAGGAGCACACGCCTTGGCGGTGGCTGAAATAGCAGGTTTGCCAGCATCATGGGCATGTACGGGAGCAGGAGTGCGTGGGGCTGCGTGAGGTCGATGGCACTTTGGATCGCCGCTTGATCGGTGCGCAGCAGTCGCAGAGAGCCACTCTGGTAGACCTCTATAGATTGGAGTGGCGACTGTTGTGAGTGAATCAGCTCACCTTGGGGGAAGTCGATGGCTATTTTACCTCTTCGCCAAATTTTGCGATGACGTAGGTGCGCATGGCGGCTTCGAGAACACTCTTGCCTTGGACATTGATGTCGGGCTCGGTTGAGGCCGTCCATTCGCTCGATGCTTCCCAGTCCCAGTTGAGGTCGATGCGCGCCTCTTCAATGATGGCCCTCCCTGAGACCAGAGACGGCTTGGCACCCAATGATCAAGCTGTTCGAGTGTTAATGAATTTACTTTCATGGCAGAGAGCATAAAGCGAAGGTGAGCCGGACTCAATCCTTAAAATGAGGTTGTTATTTATTAATAAAGGTAAATGTTGGTGCGCGGTTTTAACGGATGATGCCGAGGTCGCCGCGATAGTTGGCCGTGGCCATCTCTACGCTATTGAGAGGTAAATCATCGCCGCCGCCCCCCAGGACGTAGACATGGTTCTGATGGGTGGCCACGGCATAGGCGCTGCGTGGCAAGGTGAGAGGCGTGGTGTAACGCCAATCGCCGAGATCGCCATTGGCTTTGATCCGCGACACTTCAACGCTGGTGAGACGGTCGCTGCCAGTATGGCCGCCCGCGATATAAAGGTAGTGGTTGAGTGTGAACGCCTCGGCGACCAGCCGTGGTGCCAGCAATGCCTGCGGCTCAATCTGCCACGCTGAGAGATTGTGATCAGCTTGAATGCGGCTCGACTCCACGTCACCATAGCTGGCCTTGGTTGGATCACGCATGTGGCCGCCGAGAAGATAAAGCGTCTCTTCATAACTGGCCGCAGAGTGGATGTAGCGGTCGATGATCGATTCATGCGGCTCCATTGCCCAGTCACCGAGCGTGCCATCGGCATTCAGCGTGGTGTGCTCGCTCGATTTGAGAAATTGGCCATCGTAGCCACCAATGACGTAAAGGGTGTTGTGATGGACGACTGTTTTGAGCCCGCGCCGTGCGGTGTTCATCTGGCTGATCAACTGCCACGGCCCCAGCGAGCCATCGTCATTAATCTTGGCGCGCTCCACCGAGTCGAGCGGGTAGTTCTCGTGGCCGCGCTCGCCACTGCCGCCGCCGAGGGTGTAGAGATAGCCATTGGCCGCCACCACGGCGTTGTAGAAGCGCCCTTCGTTGAGGTCGCTGCCTAGCTGCCACGGCCCGAGTGTGCCGTCACTGGCGATGTGTGAGTATTCTACGGTACGGACGTATTGATCATCGCCATCAATACCACCAACGAGGTAGAGATGCTCGCCATAGGCTGCTGCTGCCGGAGCGCGACGGGCGAAGTTGAATGAGTTTTCAGTTTTCCAGCCACTCTGCCAATGCGCTGTCTTGGGCTGAGTGGAGGAGCCACTGGCCAGCCAAGTGACGAGTGCAATCAGCAGCGAGAGCATGATGATAGGTACGACTAAACGTTTGAACATGGCGATTGCTGGCAGACTGTGAATGCCCGCAGAGTTTACCTGCTCTGCGGGCGATGTGGCAGCTTTCACTAATACGGATTAGCCGAAGACGGCCTGAGCCACGTCCTTGTAGGTTTTGGCAAAATGCACGGTCATGCCCTGGCGAATGTGTTCCGGTAGCTCTTCAAAGTCTTTGCGGTTGGCGTCGGGCAGGATAACCTCCATGATGCGGATACGCCGCGCGGCGATTACTTTTTCGCGGATACCGCCGACGGCCAGCACCTGACCGGTGAGGGTCAGCTCGCCGGTCATGGCCAGCAGCCGTGGAATCTTCTGGTTACGCGCCAGCGACAGTAACGCCGTGGCCATGGTGACGCCAGCGCTGGGGCCATCCTTGGGGGTGGCGCCTTCAGGGACGTGAACATGGACGAAGGATTTGTCGAAGAAGTCGCTACTGCCCTTGAACTCCTTGAGGCGCGAAGAGATAAAGCTGTAGGCAATCTCTGCCGACTCTTTCATCACATCACCGAGATTGCCGGTGAGTTTGAAGCCACGGTTGTTGGTGTGGATCTGGCTGGCCTCAAGTGTCAGGGTGGCGCCGCCCATGGAGGTCCAAGCCAGGCCGTTGACGATGCCGATGCCGGCGGGCGGCTTCTCCTGCCTGAAAAAGGGCTGGCCGAGGTAATTCTGCACATCCTTGATGGCGATGCTCTTCTGTTTTTTGGCCTTGGGCTGGTTGACAAACTCCACCACCGCCTTGCGCACCATCCGCCCTAACTGCTTCTCCAGATTGCGCACCCCCGCCTCGCGGGCGTAACCCTCAATGACGTAACTCAGCGCGGCATCAGAGATCTTCAACTGGCTGCGTTTGACGCCGCCCTTCTCCAGCTGCCGTGGCCAGAGGTGGTGTTTGGCGATCTGCACCTTCTCATCGGTGATGTAACCACCAAGGCGAATGATCTCCATGCGGTCGAGCAGAGGCCCAGGGATGGGGTCGAGGGTATTGGCGGTACAGATGAAAAGCACCTTGGAGAGGTCGAGGCGCACATCGAGGTAGTGATC
The DNA here is from genome assembly GCA_043755075.1 of Tenderia sp. (SeqCode). GTDB lineage: Bacteria > Pseudomonadota > Gammaproteobacteria > Tenderiales > Tenderiaceae > JAKFXL01. Next base: position 25,324 of record JAYUTP010000045.1, on the reverse strand, counting down.
GAGAAACTCAGCATTCTGTTCCGGGTCGAGCATTTCGAGCATGGCAGAGGCGGGGTCGCCGCGATAAGAGCTGCCAACCTTGTCGATCTCGTCGAGCATGATGATGGGGTTGGCGGTACCGACATCCTTGAGCGCCTGTACAACTTTGCCGGGCATGGCACCGATGTAGGTGCGACGGTGGCCCTTGATCTCTGCCTCATCGCGCATCCCCCCGAGGGAAAAACGGTAGAACTTGCGCCCGAGGGCGCGGGCGATGCTGCGGCCGATGGAGGTCTTGCCAACACCGGGAGGGCCCACCAGCAGGATAATGGAGCCAGCAATCTCGCCTTTGAGGGCCCCCACGGCCAGAAATTCGATGATGCGCGCTTTGACATCGGCGAGACCATCGTGGTCTTCGTCGAGGATTGTTCGCGCCTCTTTGAGGTTGAACTTGTCTTTGGAGTAGGTGCCCCACGGAATAGTGGTTATCCAGTCAAGGTAATTGCGGGTAACCGCATATTCTGGCGAGCTGGAGTCAAGTACGCGTAGTTTATCCAGCTCCTCATCGATGGTCTTCATGATAGCCGTGGGTACTTTGAGTGTTTCAATACGCGCACTGAATTTATCGATGTCGGCCTGACGATCATCTTTCGACAAACCCAACTCCTGCTGGATCACCTTGAGCTGTTCGCGCAGGAAAAATTTGCGCTGATGGTCGCTGATCTTTCTCTCGACTGATTGGCGGATCTGCGCCTGAAGCTTGGCGACGTCCAGCTCCTTTTTGATGAGAATTAATACCTTTTGCATACGGCGACGGATATCGACGGTCTCCAGAACATCTTGAAGCTCCTCTTTTTCTGCGGTGGTCAGTGCCGCGGCAAAGTCGGTCAGTGGCGAAGGCTCATTCGGGCCAAAGCGATCAAGAAAGTACTTAAGCTCCTCGCTGTAGAGCGGATTGAGTGGCACCAACTCTTTGAGTGTATTGATAATGGCCATCGCGTAGGCCTTGGTCTGCTCGCTGGCGGGTTTGTTGTCTTCCGGATATTCGACGTGAGCCAGATAGGGGGGCTTGGTGGACAGCCATTTGGTGACACGAAAACGGTGCAAACCTTCGGCGATGAACTGGATCTTGCCGTCGGAACGCATTGGATGGTGGAGGTGTACAACACTGCCCATCGGATAAAAGTCATCTGCGGTGTTGTGCTCCTCCGCTTCAGGACGTACCAACAGTAGGCCACCCACTTGGGTGGGCGTCTCGCCGATCTTTTTTACCGTATCCAGCCAAGGATTTTCCGCCATTAAGATTGGCAGAGTTTGCGCGGGGAAAAAGGGACGCTCTGCCAAGGGTAGGATGTAGAGCGTTTTTGGCAGTGACTCTCTTGTCAATGTAAGGTCTGATGAGAAAATATCCTCCTCTTCGCCCTGGAGAAAATCAGACTCGAGCAGATCACTATCAAAATCTTTGTGCATAATTACTCCCTTGCTATTTTTATGTGGTTCCAGTGTAACGTGGTTACAGTGGGCCAAATAGAATGTGTATTCCATCTCTTCTTGATTCACTGCATCGGCTGTTTTGGGCAATACTTTTGGTATTTTTCGTTTGTGGTGTGATAGGTAAGTGGACGCAATTCTGAAACAACAACCAAGTAGTGAGTGTAGCTATGAATTATGGTGAAGTTGAGATCGAGAGTCACTCGATCTGTTTTCAAGGGTTTTTTAGGATTGAAAAATTTCGTCTGCGTCATGCCTTGTTTGATGGCGGGATGAGCGAGACGATGAGCCGTGAACTGTTCGAGCGTGGTCAGGCGGTGGCGGTTTTACCTTACGATCCTGTGCAGGACCGAGTAGTGTTGATTGAGCAGTTTCGTATTGGCGCCCTGAATTCCCCGCAAGGACCGTGGTTGACGGAGATTGTGGCGGGCATGATTGCCGCGGGCGAAACCCCAGAGGCGGTGGCTCGGCGCGAGGCGCTGGAAGAGGCCGATTGTGTGATTGGAGAGTTACTGCCGATTTGCCGTTTTTATCCCAGCCCTGGCGGCTGTAGTGAATCTATCGTGCTTTTTTGTGGCCAGGTAGATGCCCGTAATGTCGGTGGTATCTGCGGTTTGGCCCATGAACACGAGGATATCCGTGTTTTTACTATGAAACATGCCGAAGCAATGGTCTGGATTGAGGATGGTCGCATCAACTCTGCCGCACCAATCATGGCGTTACAGTGGCTGGCGTTGAATAAAACAAAAGTAAAAGAGAGCTGGCTAAGGTAGTGGCTTGAAGATATTTGTGTGACAAAAAGAGAGGGGCATAAGCCCCTCTTTTTACATCACATATTGCCCTTGACGCAGGCTAAGGGAATGGCGAAACAATAGTACCCGTCGTCTTCAGGTCACCCCAGATGCCGGTGCTCCAATTAATACTAGGATCGGGAATCCCAGTAACAGCGTTACCCAAAGGATTGGCGAAGGAGAAGGTGTTAATGCTCGCTGCAACATTGCTAGTGGTAGTATTCACAAACCTGCTGTAACTGGCGGTACCAAACGTTTGTCCAGCGAGTGCAATATTCTGGCCGAGCCAGAGTGCCCGAACGCGATCACCATTAGACCAAGTGAGATTGTTAGGGGCAAGGGTGGCGCTGCCAGCTTGTGTCAGGGTTCCCGAGCTCTCAACCATAACGAAATCCTGGCGGTCTGTGGGTGTCACACTCAGCGGTACATAGGTGCTGATCTTCATCGCTCTTCCGGTGGGCACTTGGGTGACACCATCAGAAAGACCAACCTGCTTGTAGATAAAGTCGAGCTGGAAACCGTCACCAACACTCGTCGCGCTCTTGACATCTTTGAGAGACTGCGTCAGCTCAACAAAGTCAGTTGCCCAGCCTGAACCGATAACAGCAGTATTAACAAAATCAAGCTCACGCCTGTCGGATGTTCCGGGAATAGGCACTATTTCCACCTGATTAATACGTTGTTTGTCTAGGATGCCTCGGACATTGCCAAAACTCACCACACTTTCATTGGAGAACGCTAGTGTATTAAGCGCATTTGTGGCGGCAGTTGCGTCCTGCATGGTATTGATGGTTTGGAAGTATTGCTTGCCATCCGCGCCATCTGTAACCATGCGGCTAAGGAAGCCCGGCTCTGACAATGCGGCTGCGCACTGAAAATTGGTTGGGCAAGCTGCGTTGATAGTGCCATTAGATACTGACCACTTGTCAAAAGTGTTAGCCGTTGTCACTGCAGCTTGCGCAGCCCCCATCAGCAGTAAAGCCACAGACCCTGCTGAATAGACCAACTTGTATGATTTATTCATTATTCGATGCCCCTAGTATTTTATGATTTCGGTCTTATTACGACTCTGTTTCTATTTCTACAACTAGCTAACACTAAAGCCGCTCACATGGGTTAGTTTACTCTTCCTATCCAATTTATACCAAATATGCGAGACGAATGGAAGAGTGTAATGACGTGGGTTTAATTCTATGTTGAAAAAAGGGGGCGTGGTTCAGTCTATGTAACCAGTGAACGCTTTGCCAGCAATTAATCAATGTGCAAGGGGGTTGCTGGGTATATTAGGAGGCTTATGATTACTGTTATATTCCGTTCATATTGCATGGTAGGGTTTTTTGGTGGAGTAGTGTGCTAAATGATAGGGGTTGATGTTAAGAGCGGCTGGCTTGATGGTGATGTGCGCCTGGTGCTGTCGCCTAACGCTGATGAGCGTGCGATGGGTGAGGTGGTGGATCTGCTGGTCATCCATGGTATTAGCCTACCGCCTGGGGATTTTGGCGGGCCTTATATTGATGCGCTGTTTACTAATTCACTGGATGAGAATCTTCATCCTTATTTTCAGGAGATTGCGGGACTGAAGGTTTCTTCCCATCTGCTGGTTCGTCGTGACGGCGAGGTGGTGCAGTATGTGCCCTTCACGAAACGGGCGTGGCATGCCGGGGTTTCCTGTTTTACCGGGCGTGAGCGCTGTAACGATTTTTCTATCGGCATTGAGCTGGAGGGGGGGGATGATTGCCCCTATGAGCCGATTCAGTATCGCCGCCTAGCGGAATTGTCGCGGTTGTTGATGGTGGCGTTTCCGGCGATCACGGCGCAACGGATTACGGGTCATTGTGATATTGCGCCGGGTCGTAAGACGGATCCAGGTCCCTATTTTGATTGGTTTTATTTTCGCTCTTTACTGACATAAGGAGGTTGCATGCGCATCGGTATTGATCTCGGTGGTTCAAAGATAGAGGCGATCGCCTTGGCGGATGGTGGTCGTGAGCTGTTGCGCGAACGCATTGTCAGTCCACGTGGTGACTATGAGGAGACGTTGCGGACGCTGGTGGATCTGGTGGCGTTGGTTGAGCAGAAGACGGGGAAGACTGGCAGTGTCGGTGTCGGTACGCCGGGGGCGATCTCGCCTGCGACGGGGTTGCTGAAAAACTCCAATTCGGTTTGGCTCAATGGCAAGCCTTTGCAGCGTGATCTGGAGGCGCGGTTGGGGCGGCCTATTCATGTTGCTAATGATGCCGATTGTTTTGCCTTGTCGGAGGCGGTGGATGGTGCGGCAGCGGGGGCGACTTCGGTATTTGGTGTGATATTGGGTACTGGTGTGGGCGGTGGCATTGTGATCAATGGCCAGTTGCTGCGTGGCCCTAATGCGATTGCGGGCGAGTGGGGGCACAATCCTCTGCCATGGTCGCGTTGGGATGAAACCCCCGGCCCGCCCTGTTATTGTGGCAAATGCGGCTGTATTGAAACTTTTCTAAGTGGTCCAGGCATGAGTCGCGACCATTATGATCTAACACGCAAACGTCTATCTGCGAGTGAGCTGGCGGCGCAGTGTGATGGTGCCCACCGCCTGGCGGAAGAGACACTGTCCCGTTATGAGGATCGTCTGGCGCGGGCACTGGCGAGTGTAATCAATATTCTCGATCCTGAGGTGATTGTGCTGGGAGGCGGCGTTTCCAATATTCGCAGCCTCTATCAGCGGGTGCCAAAGCTGTGGGGGAGCTATGTCTTTTCTGATGTGGTGAATACCCATCTCTTGCCTGCTCGGCATGGTGATTCGAGTGGGGTCCGCGGTGCGGCCTGGTTGTGGCCGGTGGGACGTTGATGTTGCAAGATGGTGTGCGACAGCCGTTACGATGGTTTCTATTGTGGCGCGCCTTGGGTTGTTTATGGGTGGTGTGGGTGATCTATGAGTCGCTGACGCCGTCACCCATTACGACGCCGGGAATTGAGTTTGGCGATAAGATTGGCCACTTCTCGGCCTATTTCATCATGATGGGTTGGTTTGCTCAGCTCTATCATCGTGCGCGCCACTTGTTGTTATTGTTGGCAGTTATTGCGCTGGGTGTGGTCTTGGAGTTTGTGCAGGGACAGACCGGCTATCGTCTCTTCGAATATGCGGACATGGCTGTCAACATTTTGGGTGCATGCAGTGCTTGGTGGTTGGCGGGTTCGTTCTCTTCTTTATTGCTGCGTGTTGAGCGGTTTCTTTTTGTTACGCTGCGTTAGTTGTTGCTGAATATTATCCCCGTTCCTGGCGCGTTAGATTTGCCGTGAGCGGAGATATCTTCAGATGGCGTTAAGCAATGGTCTGCAGCGCAAGTGGTAACAGAATAATCCTAATATTACAGCGAGGAATATCGCTAGCGCCACGAGTGGATAGAGTATGGCGTAGACGATGGGCGCTAACGCTAGTCGGCTGATGCCGCGTAGCAGTTCACTTTCGCTGATAACATTGGCCAGGGGCGGTGAATGGCGATAGTAAAAGGCGACAAATTCACGTCCCAATGGATTGGTGAGCAGGTACTCATCCCTGAAGAAACGCAATGCGGTAACGTGCGGGTCAAGGAATGAGCCATAGGCCGCTGTGGCGATAAAACAGCGGTCGATGGTAACAGTATTGCCTGATGCGGTGGTGTTGTTGGTGACATCGACATCGCGCTCATCGCCTGTGACGTGAGCGATATTGTGGATCTGGATATCGCGGTAGGGGGACTCCATGAATATATTGACGAAGACTGTTGTCCCTTGGGGAATGCCCCCCAGTTCGCAGCGGATAATATTTTCGGGTTTCTTTTCGCAAGAGCCCTGACTGGTAGAGACAACGCGGAAAATAATATCCGGCGGCAGCCAGTCGATCAATTTGGCATTGGTTTCGGTGTCGCGGCCAATGTTGGTGATGGCAATGTGGTAGTTGAAGGGAATGCCCTGCTTGATTGTTTTTGGCTCTGTGGACTGTGTTACCACCAAGTCAACTTCGGCGGTGTTGAGGGTCGAGACGAGCAGATAACCATATTTGTCATCATAGATGCCGTCACCATTGTTATCCCGGTAGCCCCAGCCCACAATTTCACCGTTATTGTTGACGTCGATGGCATCCTGAAGACTCCATTTTGTCGACTCTTCTATCGGGTTTAGGAGATCGTTTAGCTTCTCCATGCGATTGGTCACGGTGGTGATGCCGTCGTTCTGGGCGCGCCAGTCGCCACCTAGATTAGTACTGACTTGGATGCCGTTGGCCTCTGTGCCGGCATAGATATGGTTGGCATTGTCCGGGTCAAACTGCACGGTCAGTATCGTACTGTTGTTTAGGAATGGCGTTGGATCCCAGGTGCAGGTGGTCGCGCAATTGAGTTTATGTAGCCCTTGGGTGGTGGCGGCGAGCAGACTGCCCGGATTGAAAGGGTCTTCGGCAAGATCAAAGACCGGCATTACGGTAGTGCCGTTGGTAACGTTCCAAGTTTGGGCGTTATCGGTGCTGATAAAAAGGCCGCCAGAGAGGCTGCCAGCGAGCAGATTTTTATTATTGGCTAATAAATGCAGGGTGGCGATCTCTTTATTTTGAATGCCGTTGTTCATGGGCACCCAGAAACGCCCATAGTCGCTGCTGCGATACACCCCTTGTTTGGTTCCAGCATAGAGCAATGCGGGTGTTGCCTGTGTATCGAGCAATAGGCTGTAGACCGGTAGATTGTTCAGACCGGCGCTGACGCTGGACCAGCGTCTGCCGCCATCGTCGCTGCGATAGACGCCGGCCATGGTGCCGGCAAAAAGGATTGGGATGGTTGGGGTGGTATCGATCGCCATGGCGTAGACATTCCAGTTGTCTAATCCCTCGTTGCTGAATGTCCACACTTCGCCATTGTCGAGGGAGAGTGATATTCCCCGATCCGATGAGCTGGCCCAAAGGGTGTTAGGGGTGGTGCGATTGTCATAGACGACATCCGTTATCTTGATCCCGCTAGCGCCGCTGCTGGGGCGAGCCCAAAGGGTGGAGTCGCCAGGATTTTTATACGAGAGTTTAAAAAAGCCGTTGCTGGCACCGGTCAGGACGTGAGTTTGGCTGAGGGGGTCGCTGTTGTTTTTGGGTATGGCGGTGATGGTGTAAACATCCGCGAGCGCCGCACCCCGTGTGATGGAGGCCCAACTAGTCGCTAAAGGAGGCTCTCCCTGGTTGTTTGACTCAGAGCGAAATATGTCGCCATCGAAGCTGCTGGCATAGAGCGTGGGGCCACTGGAGTCTGAAGCCAGGGAGAGTGAATAGGCACCACGGTTGTCGCCAAAGTTGCTGGCTTGAGTCCACGAGGGGCTGCCAATCTCGCGCTGATAAAGGCCACCGGTCGAACCGGCAAAGAGCACGCTGCCGCCGACGGCATCCCCATTGTTGTCATAAAAGAGCATGGTATAAATATTCAGATTGACCAGGGTGTTGTCATTGATTGGTCTCCATTGCAACGATCCGGCGGCGATACTGGCCGTGAAAATCCCGCCGCCAGTGGTGCCAGCATAGAGCGTATCAGCTTGGTTGGGATCGATGGCCAGCGCTGCTACAGTTTGGCTTAATAGTCGGGTATCGCCTTGACCATTTTGACTGTTCCAGAAGAGACCTCGATTGGATGAGGAGTAGACGCCTCGGTTGGTGGCAGCGTAAATAAAGTCGGGTCTGCTTATATGACTGGTAAAACTGTAGGTGTTAAAGGCGGTTGAGCTGGCGGTGATAGTCCAGTTTAAGCCATTATTGACGGAGTAGTAGATGCCACCATTGCCACCGGCAAAAAAGCGTGGATTATTGCCCGCAGCATCCGAAAAATTAATGTAGAGCGCATTAATTCTAATTCTTGCCAAGTCAGCAGAGAGGGGCCGCCATTGGCTGCCGCTATTATCACTGATGAATACCCCTAGATTGGTGCCAGCGTAGAGGGTGGTGGGGTTGAACGGGTGAATGAGCAGCGCATTGACATTCTGGTCAGTCAAACCGTTGTTAATACTTTGCCAGCTAGTGCCTTTATCCGTGCTCCTTAATATCCCGGAGCCCGTGGTGCTGTGCGCGTAGACGGTATTGGGGGTGTCAGGATCAGCCACCACAATCATCACTTCAGAATTGGTGGTGTCGAGTCGGAATGCCCGGCCATTGCCATCAGCGCGGACAGATTGACCGACAATCAGGCCGTGATTGTTGATGGCCCTGGCAGCGCTATCGGTATCTTTGCTGATGGTGCCGAGGTTGATCATGACGCCAGTAAGTGTGTTGTAAAAGGCGCGCTTACCGGCCTGATTACTGGTGTTGTTATAGGCCCAACCGACGACATCTTCTTTGTCATTAATTTGCCACCCCTCGCTGTTTTTATAGCCCTCCAGTGTGCCGATGGGGGCGAGTGATGAAACCTTGCTTTCGTAACGGAAGCCGCGCGTGTTGCCTGTTTTATCGACGGAGCTACCGACCAGATAACCGCTATCGTTGAGATCGTTAGCCCACCCTTCGGCACCGCCGAGTGTGCTCAGCGTGGTCAGCCTGCCGCTAAAAATATCGTAGTGAAAGGGGCGGCGGTAATTGTTGCTACTATCGAGGCGGATACCCGCAATTTCGTTAAAACCATTAATCGCCGTTGCCTTGATGAGGTTGGTGAACTGTGAAAGTTCCGACAAGGGCAGACCGTTCTTCCAGAGTATAGCGCTGGTAGGGGTTGTTTTAGAAAACCCAGCCACCCAGTTATTATCATTGATTTGAGTGGCTTCGTTATCGGCACCGAGGTTGTTTTGATCCTGGACCTGAAGGGCTGGGCCGTGGATGATCCGCTTGGTTTTGATGGTGCCGTTGGCATCTTTACCCAGAATCAGCCCGTTATCGCTGATGCTCAATGGGGTGAAGTTCTGGCCAAGTGAGTGAATTGTATAAGGACGTGCGCTGCTGGTGTCGGTGTCGGCATGGGTTTGCACAGTCAGCAACTGACTCACCAGGATAAGGCCCAGCATGAACAGCTTGCGGATGGGGTGGCCTGGATGGCGATGCACCTGCATTGAATAACGCTCTCCTAAATGGTGCCATGTTATACAACGTGACATGATACTGCCAATGAGATTCGTTGCTGGCAGTAGGCTAATCATATGGCTTTTTATAAGCAGCTGGCGGCGATTCTTTTTAAGGATGGGACGGCCAGCTGAGCAGCATCTGCTTGTCGAATGGCACGTTCCAGCCGCGCCGAGGCCGAGCGCCCCATGCACGTGTGGTCGGGGTCGCCAGCAAAAGCCTCTAACATCCCTTCAATCAACCTGTTGCGTGGCAATTCCTGCTGAACCAGGCATTGCTGGACAGCAATAATCTCGTTGGCGACCGTGCGAGCCAGCGTCTCATTCTGATGCCATAACTCAGAGACAGTGCCGCCAGCCTCCTGTCCAGCAACATTGGTGGCCACTATATATACATTCTTGCGCACCAGCTCGTAGAGCATCTCATCCGCCGTCGCGACGATGTGACAGGGGATGGCAAGAGTGCCCAGCGCTGCGGCAAGCAGCTGGGCACAAGGGCCATAGACGGGGGAGGAGATCAGTACCTTGACATCTTGGCCTCTTTTTTTCTCGAACCAGACCGAAATCACGGTAGGTGCCGTCAGGTGATGGCTTTGCCACGCTTGGGGCAGTAACTCGTTTTGCAGCAGGCCCAGCCGGTCACGCCAAACCTCAGGAATTTGTGTCAGCGTTTGGTCAAGATCGTTTTCCCCCACGGCCACCAGCACTAGCGCTGGCTCGGGAGTCTGCTGCGCCGCAGCTGCCAGATCCATCCCACGGGTGATGGGGTAGACAGGATGGCCGCACCGTAGGAATCCCCGGGCAAAGACCCCCGCCATTTCCCCTATGCCGATTATGATTACTGGCTTACGCATACGTTCTAATTCCCGGCATTTGATGCCCGTTGAGCATAAAAAAGGAAGGCGATTATACCTTGCTAAGAGCAAAATAATGACGATGGCTTTAGTGCTGAATAGAAATGATGAGATAGAGTGTCGGTAATCTTTACATTAGTGATGCGTGGAGTGGTGTTTGATGGTGATGTCTGGCTTAAAAATGTGATAAATAACAATTCATTACAGGAGTCGGTACGATTTTTGCGATATATCACTCATTCGTTGAGATGATTTCCACTCTATAACTGACAGGATGTATGGTGGGTTGGTATAATTCTCATATTCGAGAGGATGTTAACCCCCTCACATAAAAGTTTGTAGGAGATGACACAGTGAATGATAACCGCCAATTTGGTCAGGGTGAGCCGGATGCCCAAGACGTGAGCAGGGAGGTTGAAGAGGGTCAAGGAATTGATCAGTCGCGGCGTAAATTTTCAAAGACGGGACTGATTGCGGTTCCGGTGATTATGACGTTGGCGAGTCGTCCAGCGCTTGCAGATAAAAACTTCTGTACCATTTCTGGCTGGGGCTCTGTCCACGCGTCGGGGCGCCCAGCGAATCAATATTGTGATGGGCGCTCTCCTGGGTACTGGAAAACCTATTGGTCAAGCACCACCGCGCAAGACTGGGATCGGACGGGCTTTAATCCTGGGCCGACGAATCTGATTAGCGCCGCTAATGACCCGAGTCGCGACTATTCGGTGCCAACTAAAGGGGCGCTTGATCAGGCGGTTACAGCGGGTAAGATTACGGTTGCACAAAAAAATGCATATATTACGGCGATCCAAGCAGCAGCAACACTGGATACCCTAATGGGTACTGCTCCCGGAACATGGTCACCCCGTCTTACTTTAGCTCACGCCAATGGTTTGCTGCCGATTAACCAGCCTACGGTGATGATGACTTTTCATCTAAACGAATACAAACAAGGGCTTGCACCAGGAAATGCGGCATTTCATTATGCTGCGGCGCTGCTGAATGCTGCACGTTGGGGACGTACTTATGGCTATACATTAGCGGAAATGCGGGCTTTAATTACCGCAAATCATGGTACAACTGATTTTGTAGGGCAAATAAACTGGCTCCATCATCATGGTTTTGACAGCGTTAATGGTGTTTCAAATCCCTATAAACCATGAAATGGCGCATTGTGTCGGCCAATCAGTTGGTTTGGCATTGTTGGGAAGATGAGTGTTTGCTTTACAACGATGCTTCAGGTTCGACACATTTGGTTGGTGCTGTAATGGCGGAGTTGTTACAGAGGCTGGAAGTGGCACCTAAAACTACCAAGCAGTTAGAAATGGAGCTTGCCTCAGTTTTAAGTAGTGCGCCCTTAGAGATCACCGAGTGGTTGGGGCAAACCCTCTTCCAACTAAAAGATCTTGGTCTCATCACTCAAACATCTCAATGACGCTTGGCGAAGTCAGTTTAGCTGAGCTGCTAACACTGCTCCGGACGAGTGGCGCGGTCATTCGGACGGGCCCCTTTGTTACCAAAATCCGTACTCGGGAAGTTGATTTGGTTGGCGGGCTGCATACGCTCTATAGCGATGCAACGCTGATTGAGGATGCGGAATTTGCAGACTTCCACGTCGGTGTAGACAAACCAGCAGGATTGAGACGCTGGATTCTCCCACGAATAAATTTCTATTTTGATGGTTCCGTACCGTTCAACCCATTTCCAGTGGGGCAGGCTTTACCGCTGTTCGAATGGGGGTTGAACTGGTCTATCTCACAAAATGCACATCAATATCTCATTGTTCATGCGGCTGTCATCGAAAAAGGGGGGAAGGCCGTTATCATGCCGGCGCCACCCGGTTCTGGTAAAAGCACGCTTTGTGCGGGGCTGGTAAACAGTGGCTGGCGTTTGTTGTCGGATGAGCTTACTTTGTTTTCTATGGTTGATGGCAGCGTGATCCCTTTGGCGCGCCCTGTGGGTTTGAAAAATGAATCCATTGATGTCATTCGCGAGTTTGCACCACAGGCGGTGATTAGTTCGGTGACAGCGGACACTCACAAGGGTTCTGTTGCTATGATGAAACCACCCGCTGATAGTGTTGCAAGAGCAGCTGAACCTGCTCATCCTGCCTGGGTGATTTTTCCAAAATATTGTGCGGGATCAGAGGCCGTGCTGGTGCCGCGCTCCAAGGCATTGACGTGCCTTGCGCTGGGTGAAAACGCGTTTAATTACAGTGTGCATGGCGCAGATGGTTTCAGGTTGTTGGCGCGGGTGGTGGATAATTGTGGTTGTTATGATTTTACCTACAGTCGACTTTCAGATGCGGTGACTGTTTTTGATAATCTCTAATCCTCTATGCCCGATAAAATTGTTTCTTTAGATAGCGCATCATTTGCTAATGACATCCTCATTTAAATTGTTGTTCGATGTTTTAAACAACCCTGCGCAAATGTCAGCGCTGTCTCTAGTATCGTGGGATTTGTTGATTCGCCAAGCACGAAGTGCAGGGCTGTTAGCTCATCTTTATGATGCGGTTGATCAGCGTGGGGAGCTCTCTGTGGTTCCAGTTCAGCCTCGCAACCATCTTCAATCCGCTCGAATACTAACCAATAAACATCAACGAGATGTGCGCTGGGAAGTGCGCTGTATTGTCGAGGCGCTCTCCTCATTGGATATGCCTGTTGTTTTACTCAAGGGAGCCGCTTATCTAATGGCTGGTGTGCCTGCTGCGCGGGCACGGCTATTTTCCGATATTGATATATTGGTGCCAAAGTCATCTATCCAGCGAGTGGAGCAGACACTTCGGCTGCATGGATGGCTGATCACGGCGCTTGATGACTATGACCAGCATTACTATCGTACCTGGATGCACGAGTTGCCCCCGATGCGGCACAGTGTTAGAAACACTACTCTGGATGTACATCACAATATCCTTCCTCCCACTGCTAAGCTCAAGCCTGACCCTGAGAAATTATTGCAGGAGATTGTTCCAGTGGACGGCTTTGACAGACTGTACGTATTGTCTGCACCTGACATGATTCTCCACAGTGCCACCCATCTCTTCCATGAAGGGGAGTTTGAACACGGCCTCCGTGATCTGCTCGACCTTGATGCACTGCTGCGCCATTTTGGTACGGATGAAAGTTTCTGGGAGCGATTGGTGGAGCGGGCCGCGGAGCTGGATTTAACACGGCCACTCTACTATATGTTGCGTTATACCGCGCAGATGATAAATACCCCTATCCCTGGGGTTGCCATGAAGGCGGCGGTGAGTCTGGGGCGACCGACGACACTGCTTGCTTGGTGGATGGATGTCTTGTTTGAACGGGCATTACGCCCTGACCACTCCAGCTGTGATGACGCCTTCACTCCATTGGCGCGCTGGATGTTGTACATTCGGTCGCACTATCTGCGCATGCCATTTTATCTGTTGCTTCCTCATCTGATCCGCAAGGCGATCAAGAACCGTCAGAGTTCTGCGGAGCTTAATGGTGAGCAGTTGGAAAAGAATTAAGCCGCTTGTTAAAGTGGCGCTTTCTTTTCTAGGAGTTTCTTTTGAAAGAGCTAATTTTAGGCGGCACTCGCTCCGGTAAGTCACGTCTAGCGCAAGAGCGTGCTATCGCGAGTGGCTTGCCCGTCACTTACATCGCCACCGCCACGGCGGGGGATGATGAGATGGCTGCCCGCATTCAGTGTCACCAGCGTGAACGTCCCGTCGAGTGGGCGCTGATCGAAGCGCCTATTGGGCTGGCCGAGGCGTTGCGACAAAGTGCCGGGCCGGACCGCTGTCTGTTGGTGGACTGCCTCACGCTCTGGCTCAGCAACCTGCTCGGTTTCGCCACTGAGGCTGAGTTTCAGCAACAGCGTCAGGCGTTGCTCGATCTGCTGCCGCAATTGCCCGGCTACATCATCCTGGTGAGCAATGAGGTCAACATGGGAGTGGTCCCGATGGGCGAGCTGAGTCGGCGCTTTTGTGACGAAGCGGGTTGGTTGCATCAGACGCTGGCCCAACAGTGTCAACGTGTCACACTCACCGTCGCTGGGTTGCCGCTGCAGCTTAAAGGAGAACCTTTCTAATGCTCGACTGGATGCACATGCCGGTAAAACCGATCGCCCTAGCAGCTTATCAATGCGCCCTGGATCGGCAGTTGCGCCTCACCAAACCACCCGGTTCACTCGGTGTGCTGGAGGAGATCGCGGCACGGCTCTGTGGCATGCAGAACACCCATAAACCACGTCTGACCCGAGTTCAGATCTGCATCTTTGCCGCTGACCATGGCGTTGCCGAAGAGCGGGTCTCGGCCTTCCCTCAGGTCGTCACCAAAGAGATGGTGCGCAACTTTGCCACAGGTGGCGCAGCCATTGCCGTGCTGGCCAAACATCTGCGGGCTGAGCTTGAGGTGGTGGATGTTGGGGTGCTCAGCGACACCCGCGACATTGCGGGGGTGATTAACGCCCGGGTCGCGGCTGGCACCCACAACTTTATGTATGGCCCGGCGATGACACGCATCCAGCTTGGTGCCGCCCTGCAAGCAGGACAGGATGCCGTGATGCGCGCCCTTGATCGCGGTGCACAGCTGTTAATCGCCGGTGATATGGGAATCGCCAACACCACGTCGGCTACTGCCATCACCTGTTCACTGCTTGGCAAGTCGGCGCGTGAGATCACGGGTGCCGGAACCGGCCTGGATCGGGCCGGCATCATCCACAAGGCCGCCGTGATTCAATGCGCGCTCGATCTGCATTCGTCGGCAATCCAGTCGCCGCTGGATCTGTTGCAGCGATTAGGTGGTTTTGAGATCGCCGCCATGACTGGCGCCTACATCGCTGCCGCCCAGCAGGGGCTGCCGGTACTGATCGATGGATTTATCTCCAGTGCCGCGGCACTGCTGGCCAGTCGCATCAATGCGGGTGCCAGCACCTGGTGGTTTTATGGCCACGCCTCGACTGAGCCGGGCCATGCCTACATCCTCCATGAACTCAATGCTAAACCGTTGCTCACGCTCGGCATGCGGCTGGGGGAAGGCAGTGGTGCTGCAATGGCGCTGCCACTGTTGCGCCAAGCCTGTATCCTCCACACTAAAATGGCGACTTTCGATCAGGCTGGGGTTTCCACGCAGTAATGAGCTGTTGTGGAAGATGAGTTACGAAATTAATGAGTTAACTAAAAGGGTTTGAATGATAGACACAGTCACTACCATTGATCTGATCCGCCACGGCGAGCCGGTGGGCGGCAGTGGTCGTTATCGCGGCAAGATCGACGATCCTCTTAGCGATAAGGGGTGGCTGCAGATGCGCGAAGCAGTCGCCGACCACCGCCCGTGGCAAACCATCGTCAGCTCGCCGCTGTCACGCTGTGCCGCCTTCGCCACCGAGCTGGGGCAGCGCCACAACCTGCCCGTTGTCATGGATGAACGCTTTATGGAGATTGGTTTTGGCGAGTGGGAGGGGCTGACCAAAGAACAGATCAGCGCCAACGATCCCGATGCCCTACGCCGTTTTTATGATGATCCCATCACCCACCAGCCACCGGGGGCCGAAACCCTCGCCGAGTTCCAGAGTCGTGTCGTTGCCGGGTGGGATCAGCTGCTGGCCGACTACGCCGGACAGCCGCTATTGTTAGTGGGCCACGCCGGAGTGATCCGCATGGTGGTGCGTCATGTGCTCGACACACCGCTGGAGCGCATGTTCCGCATCAACGTCCCCAACGCTGGCATCACCCGGATTCGTATTGATGGCCAGGGCCATCAGGCCATGGCCAGTTTAATGTTTCATGCAGGGAGTCTTTGATCGTGCGGCCATTCTGGATAGCCTTACAGTTTCTCACCCGCTTGCCGGTCGCCAATCAGGGCCACATCTCACCTGATGAGCAGGGACGCTCGGTGCTCTTTTACCCGCTTGTCGGCATCGTGATCGGCTTGGCATTGGTACTGACCGCGTGGCTTGCCAATTCGCAGCCCCACCTCTTGGCCGCCGCGTTGATTCTCGCCGTCTGGATCGCCATCACCGGCGCACTTCATATTGATGGACTGGCTGACACCGTTGATGGTTGGGTGGGCGGTCAGGGTGATCACGAACGCACCATGAGCATCATGAAAGACCCCTTCTGCGGGCCGATGGGATTGGCTGCCATCATTGTGGTATTGCTGGTCAAATTCGCCGCCATCAACTCACTGCTTGAGCATGGCCACCTCGCCTGGCTATTGATCGCACCGCTGCTGGCGCGCGCCGCCGTGATCGCACTTTTTCGCTGGACCCCTTACGTCCGTACCAACGGCCTCGGTAGCGCCCACGCTGACAGCTTGCCCCATGACAGTGTCGCCTGGGCGCTAGGCGGTTGTGCACTGCTTACCCTAATCGTGGTGGGCTGGGGCGCACTCGCCGTCTTGCTCGTCGGCGCACTGCTCTTCTACTGGCTGCGCAGCCGCATGCTGCAACGCCTCGGCGGCACCACCGGGGATACTACTGGCGCGATGATTGAGATTTTGGAAGCTGGGATATTGGTCGCGTTGGTGTGGTAGCACGCAACGGTGGATGGGCACAAAAAATATTCCGATCCATTTGTTGCTCTGTGGTTCTTATAGCGGGCGTTCCTATCCACTGGCCATTTTGGGCAATATTCTCTACTATTTGGCGGACAATTTAATTCCATAGCAAGCACCACTAACCGGCTGCATTGAAGGCATCGCATGACATCCATTAACACGGGTATAGGGATATTTTTTGTGCTGTTAGCGACGGGATGCACCGATCCTGCCGTACCCGAGTCGCGACAGAAACTAGTTGATACGCTGACTAATAAGGAAGCGGCGACGTCGTGGGAGTACTTTGATAAGAGCGTCAATCTGGCACGAATGAACGGCTGTTGGGACTGTCATCGCGTTGAACGAGGTGAGGTCGGGCCAGCGTGGCGTGCTGTCAGTGAACGTTACAAGGACGATGCGGGCGCGCGCGAGTGGCTCTTTTACAAGGTCAGCAACGGCGGTGCCGGAAATTGGACTGAAACTACCGGTGGCGCAATAATGCCCCCTAATTCGCCGCGTGTGTCCGATGAACATATCAATCAATTGATCGATTTTATTCTATCAATAAGCAAAACCGAGTCACGGCCAGAGAAGTAACCGAACGTTGGATGATCGTGCGTTGATTCAAACCCAACGCCTCAATGCTGCCAAACGCGCCGCCGAAATCGCCATTAAAAATTCCGAGGCCGCTGCATTGGTCTATATGGAAGGGGTTGAGCCTTGAGGTCTACGCGACTATCGACATTCTGCGTGAGGGTTTGACCGTTCAAGTTCTTTAAGTGCAAGGCTCGTGCAATAGCCGTTCACCTGCCTTGCGTTTACTCAATTGCCTTTACCCACTGCTGACTGAACCAGTAGAAACGTCCCTTTTCACTTGATGGCGCGGTGCAGTTGTAGCGGCTGCGCCCGGCGGCTAGATCCTGTTGGGGGCGTACCTGCACCTCAAAGTCGTTGAGCCATTCGAGTTTCATTGGCTGGTTGTTAAAGTAGCAGTTGAATTGACGTAACCGTGGGTGTTGTTTGTCAAAGGTGAAGGTGAGTGCGGGGCGTTTGTCGTTGATGACCGATTCAGCTTTGGGATCATGGGCCAGCGGCATGGCGCGGCTCATCACTTTGCTGCCGAAGTCAGCCACGGAGCCGTAGTGTTCGTTGACGGGGAAACGTGGCAGGTAGCGGAAGTCGGAGGTCGGCCCCATCGCCCCCGATTGCTGGCCGATGCCGATGAGCCCTTCGGCTGCGACGATATCGGCCAGCGCCAAATTGTATTCGCCGTAGGGGTAGACGAAGAGTTTCTGGGTGCTGGCCAGCTCCTGCTCTAGTCTCTTTTGCGCGTGACGGATGTCCTCCACCATGCGCTGGCGCCACTGTGCATCACTCTCACCTTTTAATTTGCGCACCATGTAGTCGTGGCGGCTGGAGTGGTTGCCAAAATCGGCACCATGTTTTTCCATCTCGCGCATCTGTTCCCAGCTCATGAAGTTGGGAAACTTTTTATCGATGTAATCAGTGGAGACAAAGACGGTGAAGGGCCAACCGAGTTTTTTCAGTCGTGGATAGGCCTGGGTGTAGATGCTGCTGTAGCCGTCGTCCATGGTGATGGCGATGGTTTTGTCGGGCAGCGATTTGTTCTGCTGCAAGTGCTCGATCACTTTTGCCAGTGGCCAGACTTGGAAGTTGTTCTGTTGCAGGAATTTGATCTGCGCCTCGAACTGTTCAATACGAACGCTGGTGCTGGGGAAGTTCCCTTCGCCAAAGCGGTGATACATCACCGCCACGGCGGAGTGTTGTTCGGCATGGCTGTGGTTACTGAGGCCGAGAAGACTAGGGAGGGCGATGGCCAGCGCGATTAATCGGATGCAATGGTTGAACATGGGGCTGTATCGAAACACGGGAAGGAGGCGGGGATAATAGCACTCCCCGCCGCCAGCTATTTGATGCAGATGGTTCTGATTTGCGGCAAGTCGGTGTAGCCGCGCAGGATTTTTTCGATGCCATCTTGTTTTAGAGTGCGCATGCCGTTATTGAGCGCCTCTTTGTGCAGCTCGACGGCAGGGGAGTGTTCAAGAATCATCTGCTTGATGCGTGGAGCGGCGATCAATAGCTCGTGTAGGCCGATGCGGCCGCGATAGCCGGTGTCGTTACACTCGCTGCACCCCGGTGCTTTGTAGAGGGTGAATTTGCCATTTTTGCCGAAGCTCTGCTGCCACTCTTGGATCTGTTGATCGAGGATGGCCTTGGCCTCTGCCTCGCTGGATTTGGCGGGAATCAGATCGGCGCAATATTCGCGGGCCAGCTGTTCAACCTCGTGAACATGGGGATGATAGGGAGTTTTGCAGCTGGGGCAGAGTGTCTTGGCAAGGCGTTGGGAGAGGATGCCAATCAGGGCGTCGGCGAAGTTGAAGGGATCCATGCCCATCTCCAGCAGTCGCACCACACTTTCGGCCGCCGTGTTGGTGTGCAGGGTTGAAAAGACTAGATGGCCGGTGAGCGATGCTTCGATGCCGACACCGGCGGTTTCGGCATCGCGCATTTCACCGACCATGATGATGTCGGGATCGGCCCGCAGAAAGGCGCGCATCGCGGCGGCAAAGTCGAGGCCGATTTTGGGGTTGACCTGCACCTGCCGCAGCCCTTGTTGGGTGATTTCGATCGGATCTTCCGCGGTCCAGATCTTGCGCTCATCGTCGTTAAGGTGGCCAAGAATTGAGTGCAGAGTGGTGGTTTTGCCGGAGCCGGTCGGACCGCAGACCAGGAACAGGCCGTAAGGCTGAGAGATAGCGACCAGCAGCTTATCGACGTTATTGCTGCTCAGGCCGAGGGCGTTGATGGGAATTTTTTTGCCGCTGCTGAGAATGCGCATCACCACATCCTCCAGCCCGCCTGCCGTGGGCAGGATGGCGATACGCAGCTCGATGTTGGCGGGACCATACTGTTTGAAGTTGATCTTGCCGTCTTGCGGTTTGCGCCGTTCGGAGATGTCAAGCCGCGCCATTACCTTGATGCGTGAGATCAGGGCGTTGCGGTACTGCGGCGGGAATTTATGGTAGATGGCCATGGTGCCATCTTTTCTAAAACGCACCACTACCTTGTTATTGCCGGGATTGGGTTCGATGTGGATGTCGGAGACCCCCTGCTGGTGGGCGTCCATGATGATCTTGTTGATGATCTTGACGACGATGTTGTCAGTGACGTCACTCTCTTCCTTGGCGTTAAAAGTGTCGCCGCCAAAGCTATTGCTGTCGAACGCTTCTTCTTCCCCCTCCTGTGTTTCGGGTTCGATGGCGGTCAGGATATCTTCGGAGGAGTAGTAGAACTGTAGCGCCCAGGTGATCTCTTCGGTCAGAGCAATCACGGGTTCAATGTATTTATTGGTATGGAAGCGCAATGCGTCGAGCGCCTCCCAATCCATCGGATTATCGAGAGCCACCGCCAACTTGCCTTCATAGTGATAGAGCGGGATCACCTTGTGTTTGAAGGCGAGGCTGGCCGGAATCTGATGGATGACGTCGGGGGTGACCTTGAATTCCTGTAGATTGACAAAGGGAATGCCGAGTTTTTTGGCCAGCGCCTGTTGGATCTGTTCGCGACTGACGATGCCTTTGTCGATCAGGATCTCCCCTAGCGGTTTGCGGCGCTCTTTTTTCTGTTCGACCAGCGCATCCGCGAGTTGCAGCTCATCGACCAGATTCTCGCCTATCAGGATCTCTCCCAACTTGAGATTGGGCATGGCCTTTTGCCGTTTCAGGGCGCTCTCCAGCTGACCGATATTGACGATCTTCTGGCTAACCAGGTACTCGCCAATAGGTTTGGTGCGGGAGTTGTGTTGTTGTTCCAGCGCCTCGCCGATCTGTTCATGCGAGACGATGTTGTCCTTTACCAAAATCTCGCCAATTTGCTCGCCAATCACATTGCTTTCGATGGCGCTCTTGGGGATAAAAAGGTGCAGATACTGTTTTAGATACTGGTTGCTATTGTGCTGTTTAAAAAGGTGGATGCCATTTTTATCAACACGCGTACCGTAGGTCTTGCCGCGCAATTTGCTGCGATCGAGAAAAGTGATGACAAAATCCTGAGGTTCGCTAGGGGCGGTGATGGTCTTGCCGTCGGCATGCTGCATGGTGGGGTCTGGAATGAACTGCATCGGTACGGTGAAATGCAGAGTCTTGACCTCATCCATATCGATATCCAGCTGCTCTTCACTCTCTTTAAGACGCAGGCCAATGACGGCGTTGGTGCTGTCGAATTTGATTAGCCTGCCATCAACCCTTTTATTGTTGAGATAAAAGAGAGTGACAGGGGCATTATTGAAGGTGGCTACATTTTCAGGGTCGGAGCGTGGCGGCAGCGGCAGGGCAATTTTATCTTCCAGATTCATCATCGTTCCTTGTCCATTAAGACTTTAAAGACACTGGCGGAACGGCGGATGCCTGTTACAGGCTAGCTCAGTGCCATATCCACCAGGTCAATATCAACAGGATGGTTACTACTACAGACAGGGTTATCGACCAAACAAAGCAGGATTTTAGTAGTGGGATCAAATTGTCTAGCGGTTGATTCAGGGGCGCCCTCTGGCTGAGCACCCGAATGGATAATTAGCTACTGATGGTGAAGGGGTCGGCGTAAATATCCTGAAAATTCGCGCCCGCCAGAAAGGCGTCGCGTTTGGTATTATTGACCATCTCCGGGTGGCCGCAGAGGTAAACACCCCAGCCCCCCAGTTTCGGGTGCTGTTGCAGGGCCACTGCGTTGGCGCGACCGGCGGTGAATCCCAGGTTGTTCTCGCCTGAGACGCAGGGGGTGTAAAAGAAGTTGCTGTGATCGTTGGCTAGCTGTTTAAGTTCATCCACTAAATAGAGTCGTTCCGCTGAGCGGCTGCCATGGAAGAGCTGGATCTCTCCTTGATGACCATGTTCCAGGGCGGCGCGAGCGATACCCCAGAGCGGCGCCAGGCCAGAGCCAGTGCCGACCAGCAGCAGGTTCTGTTGCGGTTTACCGCTGAGGTAGAAGCAGTCGCCATGGGGCCCGTCGATGTCGAGCGCGTCGCCGATGTTGATCTGGTCATGCAGCCAGCCGCTCATCTGGCCGTTAGGAATCTGTTCGATATGTAGCTCAATCACCTCTTCACTGGGCAGGCTGGCGATGGAGTAGCTGCGGATCAGACCATCGGGGCGATGCAGGTTGATGAACTGACCCGCTTGGAATTCAATCGCTGCTTCAGGCCGCAAACGCAGGCGTAGCAACTCGGGTGTTAATTCTGATTTTTCAATGACGGTGGTGGTAATTCTGGGCAGTACTTCAGTTCCGGCCAGCACGACGCTCATATCCGCCCCCGGCTTGCAGACGCAGGCAAGAAAGAAACCACGGTGTTGCAAGGTCGGCTTGAGCCCCTTCTGGGCATCGACCGGCGGCGTGCCTTCCACTGCGCGCATCATGCAGGTCTGGCAGGTGCCGTTGCGGCAGGAGGAGGGGGGTTCCGCGCCCTGACGGATCAGGGATTCGAGAACGGTTTCGCCGGGATTGCAGCGGTATTCCACTCCGGAAAATGTAATTCCAACTGTGATTCCAGTCATGACGCGGGCCCCTCTTGATATAGGCCGGAATTAACGCCCGAGCACGTCGCTGCGGGTGCTTTCGGCAATGGCGGCGGCCTGGCCAATCAGATCAGCTGGCACACCCAGCTCGGTCAGGGTAGCACCGAGATGTTCCATAACGGCATCGAAGTGGCTGTCATTCAGCCCATTGGCGACCAAGTGGGCATGACCGGCACGCATATCTTTGCCAGTGTAATGATGGAGGCCGCCCAAGGCCATAGTCAGAAACGCCTTCTGCTTGGCGGCCTGCTTGGTCATGTCGGTTGTTTCAAAGAACTTGTTGATGCGGTCGTCGGCCAATACTTTGCGGTAAAACACGCTAACGGCGGCGTCAACGGCAGCTTCACCCCCAATTTTTTCATACAAGGTTTGACTCAATTGTGCTCTCCTGAAAATGAGGTGTAATTAATGTGTAATTGACCGGGCGATTCACCGATCCTGTCTATTGCAGTCTATCTATGACCCGCTTTCATTAGGGGATATAAAAATAAGATATATCTTAAATACATTATTATGGCGAGATTCGTTATTGTCAACAGAACCTAGGCAATCGCGATTCCCCTGTCAGGGCCTTTTTCCTCCGCCGATTTGACAATCGCTCCCACCGGCCACTATCGTATCCCGCCCTCTCGACCCACAAACGATAATAAGGGAGTGATCCATGTCAACACTGCGCAAGGGTGATTCCGGGCCCGAGGTGATAACGCTTCAGAAGAGACTCCGCGAAGCCGGTCATGGCCTGATTGCGGGCCGCAAGCTCGCACTGGACGGCCGCTTCGGGGGCGACACCGACCACGCCCTGCGCCAATTTCAGCGCGCCGGGGGCCTTATTCCCGACGGGATCGCCGGCCCCAAAACCTGGAAGGCCCTCAACGCCCCACCCCGGAAAAGAGATCCCGTTCCGTTCGGTTACCTCGCGGGCTTAGTCGGGGGATCGGGGGCGCAAGCGGCACAGCGGGCACGAACCGTGCCCGCGATTCGGGGCGGAGCTTCCGCCCCCGTCCATCTCAAGACATCCGCACAGGGCATCGCTTTTATCTACTCCCTGGAAGCGGCGCCAGGCAGAAGCAACATCCTCCACTGGCCGGGCGGTGACAACAGCGGTGTCACCCTCGGCCCCGGTTACGACATGGGCGGCCGCAGTGCCGATGAGATTCGTGCCGATCTTCAGGCGATCAAAATATCTAGGGAGATCGCCGACAAGGTGGCCAAGGCTGCCGGGCTCAAGGGCGAGCAGGCCCGGCAGTTCGTCAAGGACAATGCGAGGTTGGTTGACCCGGCACTACGTCGTGATCAGGAATACGACCTTCTCCAACGCGTCGTCCCTCAGTACGAAACCATCGTCAGGAGGGCGGTCACCATCGATCTCTACCAGCATGAGTTCGATGCCTTGGTAAGTTTTGCCTACAACGTGGGGTCGATTTCGGTCACGGCCGGCCACCTCAATCGTGGCGAGGTGAACAGGGCGATCAAGCTCATCCGCAGCGTCACAAAATCCAAAGGGCTTCAACTGGCGGGGCTCGTCAAACGCCGCGAGCAGGAGGTGACCCTCTATCTCTACGGCGACTACGGCAAGCTCCTGCCCATTACATAATTGAGGACCGTTCCATGATGAATCTTGCTTCCCTGGCATCTCTTGCGCTGCGCGCGCTGTTTTTGAGTCTTGTCCTCGCCGCCACTGCCTGTGAGGCCAGGGACAGCACCCCTACACCCGCCGACCTCCCCGCTACCCTGCTCGGTGCCTGGCAGGTGAGTGATGTCCGCCTCGATCGAGGTGATACTAACCCGTGGGCCTACAAGCTCAATGTCCACAAGTACCTCGGGCGGACCTTTGTCTTTGCGCCGGAGCGGCTGACCTACAATATGCCTCGGTGGAAAGGTTCCCAGCAGGTTTGCGAGACACCCAAGGTTGAAGTGCATCGCACTACCGCGCTTAAAGTGGTGAGTGCGAGCCTTTGCTCTCGACCCTTTCAACCGGTGCGACCCAGCCCCAAGGACTTCGGTTTACCGCTCTCGGACAGTTCTCTCGTTAAAGCGTTGTCCTTGATTTGCTCGAATGACAAGGAAAATAGAGACGCGTTGGGTGGTTGTCAGGACACTCCACACACTGATGAAATCCGCGGTGCCTGGTTCATCGTCCTCAACCCCGATGAGATCGCCCTGCGCTGGGAAGAAGAGCTCTTCCTGATCCTTAAACGGCTGCCCCAGGACGCCAAACCTGTTGCCTCGTTCGACTGCGCCAAAGCCGCCACCGAGACGGAAAAGACGATCTGTAGCTCGGTGTCGCTGGCGGCCTTCGATGTGAGTGTCGCGGGCTCTTACAAACACGTCCTCGGCTATTACGACTTCGCGCTGCGGACCTACGATCCGTCCATCAAGCCGCAGACCGTGAAGCAGCTGGCCGCCTTCAAGCAGTCCCAGCGGGAGTGGCTCAAGACGCGGGATAAATGTGGAGGCGATGTCGCCTGCCTCGAACAGGCCATGGGCGAGCGCATCCTGGGTATCACCGACGAATACCTCAATTATGCCTACGACAACCGCGACTACGATATCCGCCTTTGGGGGGATAATTTCGGCAAGTCCTACGCCGAGCGCCGGTGGTGACCGGCCGGGGCTCGTCAAACGCCGTGAGCGGGAGGTGACTCTTTATCGCTACGGCGATTATGGCAAGCTCCTGCCCATTGCATGTTGAGGATCGTTATGTGACCCCGCTTTACTGGCATTTGAGGTGTATGTTTTCCCAACCACACCAACCCCGCAGACAAATGTTCGGAAAAAGGTATAAAATCGCCCGTTTTCACTTTTCCGACCGGAATCAATCAGATCACTATGTCGACCATCATCGAGCAGCAGGCCAAGCGGCGCCGCACCTTTGCCATCATCTCCCACCCGGACGCCGGTAAGACCACCCTCACCGAAAAGCTGCTGCTGTTCGGCGGTGCGATTCAGATGGCGGGCACGGTCAAGGGGCGCAAAGCAGCGCGCCACGCTACCTCCGACTGGATGGAGCTGGAGAAGCAGCGCGGCATCTCCATTACCACCTCGGTGATGCAGTTTCCCCACGGCGACAAGATTATCAACCTGCTCGA
>JAYUTP010000044.1:0-6159 GCA_043755075.1 Tenderia sp. (SeqCode) | reverse complement strand
CCAGTGCAGCCGCATCGGCAGCAGCGAAAAAATGACCATCGCCGCCGCCTTCACCGGCGGTGACTCCGACCAACTCATGGTCGGCCGCAACGGCATCTTTTACGACCGCAAGGGCCAGGACTGGGACGCCACTATTATTAAAGTCATCGAAAATCCCATCAGCATTCGCCAGGCGATCCTCTCCCCCTACAAACGCTTTGGCCGTATGATTGGCGAACAGATTGAAAAGATGGCAGCGGCCCGCGACAAAGCAATGACCGACAAAGCCTCAACAAGCATTGCCGGCACCGCAAAAACCACCGAAACAGGCAAACCCGTTACCCCGTTTGATATTGGCAAGTTCGTCGGTATCTTCGCCGCCGTCGGTCTAGCCATCGGCGCCATTGGCACCGTGCTGGTCAGCGTGTTCTCTAGCTTCTTCGCATTGATCTGGTGGCAGATGCCATTAGCAATCGTCGGCATCCTAGTGCTGATCTCCGGTTCATCCGTGATCCTCGCCTGGCTCAAACTCCGCCAACGCAGCCTCGCCCCAATCCTCGACGCCAACGGCTGGGCCGTCAACGCCCGCGTCAAGATCAACATCCCTTTTGGTACCTCGCTCACCGGCACCGCCAAACTACCCGCTGGCTCACAGCGCACCATGTCAGACCCCTACAAATCCAGCAGCGCTAGTTGGATCTGGCTCATCATTATCACAGTCATCGCTATTGGCGGCGGCTACCTCTATATAAAATCAAAAGCCGATATCGCTGGACAGAGTACTGAGATGAGTGTTGAAGGAGAGATGACTCAGGATACTAAATAGGTGTGCCGCAGATAACCGCACTGTGTTGATAACACTACCCCGTTGGCCTCATTATAATGAAGCCAACGGGGTAGTCTTAAGCAAACGAAACAGCTTGAGGATGGTTTTTCTACAGCCTCGTTATGCATTTCCGTTAGTTATGAAACGAAACCATGATTGAAATAAAAACTATCCTTCTTTTTCTGATTACTGCGATTGCAGAAATCGTCGGTTGTTACCTCCCCTATCTCTGGCTCACACAAGGAAAGAGCGCTTGGCTGCTCATCCCCGCCGGGCTGAGCCTTGCGCTGTTTGCGTGGCTCTTGACACTACACCCCACTGCGGCGGGCCGAGTTTATGCCGCCTATGGTGGCGTTTACATCTTTGTGGCGATTCTTTGGCTATGGGGAGTGGAAGGCATAAAGCCCACAACGTGGGATCTTGTAGGTGCATCTGTAGCACTTGCGGGCATGTCAATCATCATGTTCGCGCCAAAAAGTTAGATATTGATGAGCATGTTAACTTCACTGAAAGCCAAGGCTAAGCTGCTTAAGCAACACACCCTCACGGTGTACTTCGTGGCGCGCAACCCACACACACCTTTTTTTGTGCGGGCTTTAGCGGTTCTCGTGGCGGCATATGCCCTTAGTCCCATTGACCTCATCCCAGATTTTATTCCGGTCATTGGTTACCTCGATGACCTGCTATTAGTGCCGCTTGGTTTGCTCTTGGTTGTTCGTCTTACTCCAGCAGCGATTTTAAAGTCCGCACAGGCACAACTGACGGCCAATCGCCCTATCAGCTATAGCGCAGCTGCATTTTTTATTACGTTGTGGCTTGTCGGATTGTGGCTAACTGCACACTGGGTATTCAATGCCTCATTTAATATATGAATTCGCCCACCTCCACTTAGAGGTACCTCTAATAAAATGAGAAAGAGAAAAAATGGAGTCTTTTTGTTTGGCCAAGAAATTTTTCGCCGTCGATCTCATCCAGTCCTACCTGGCATGACTGCGCGATGACCTCACAATGGAGGTGCCTGGCATTATCCACGCAAGGTCTAGCATCGCGGCAGCCGTTTGGCGCAGGTTTGCCTGGCACGCGCAGCGCAATCGAGCATCTTGGTTATGTGCAAATTGATACGCTATCGGTGGTCGAACGTGCCCATCATCACGTACTGTGGAACCGAGTACCGGGTTATGATCCATCCCACTTAAACCAGTTGATCCGCGAGCAGCACATCTTTGAGTATTGGTACCATGCAGCTGCGTACCTGCCCATGCGTGACTACCGTTACGCGCTACCGCACATGACATCGATACGTAATGGTGAAAACCGTTATTACACCCATGTCGACAAACATCTGATGAACGAGATTCTGGCCCGCGTGAGCGCCGAGGGGGCGTTACGATTGCGTGATCTCGACAAGGGAAACAAGGATCCGGGTAGTTGGTGGAGCATGGAGCCGGGTAAACGCGCCCTCGAAAAACTGTTCATGCAAGGCGACTTGATGGTGTGCGAACGCAATGGCATGGAGAAGGTCTATGACCTTGCCGAACGCTGTTTGCCAGCAGACATCGATTTGAGTGTGCCCACGCTGAAAGAATATGCAGATTATTTGTTCGACACTACACTCAGGGCGCACGGTATCTTCACCTGGAAGCAGCTATTACACCTGAAGACAGGCAAACCCATGCGGGATGCAATGCGTGATGTTCTTGACGAGCGTATCGATGCTGGCGTGGTGAGGGCACTGGATAACGCCGATGCGCCAGTTGCCTACGTGGATATTAAGGCGCTCAAACACGTACCGACAATCGACGACGCACTGAAAGTGCTGTCGCCGTTTGATAACCTAGTGATCCATCGCGATCGTTTGAGTACGCTGTTTAAGTTTGACTACCGGATTGAATGTTATGTTTCGGCACCTAAGCGCATATTCGGCTACTTTTGTTTGCCCATTTTATACGGCGACAAATTCGTCGGTCGAATCGACTGCAAGGCACATCGGGCCGACCGGCGTTTCGAAGTTTTAAGCCTACACTTGGAAGATAGTCCACTCGACCGGGATCTATTTTTTCCCGCGTTACGCAACGCGTTACAAAGATTCGCTGAATTTAATAAGTGCCCGCTGCTCGATGCCCACTATTCGACGCCAGCGTAGGCACACTTTATGTGCTCAATCAAAATTGGCCCTACTGTTAAAAACAAAAAACCGAGAAAGATCCCAGGCAAGAGACTCATTCCCCACAGCAAAACCGCAACAGGCGCAAACAGAAAGACCAACTGAATAACGATACCCTGCATGATTAGTTGATCCGAAGTCCCTGATGAAAAGCTATCTTCACAACACTTCCTAAACCCCCTCTACAATCCAACATGAACAGGCAAAAGATAGTAAAACCCGTCCGCTTGGCCAATCAGATAGGTCTCCTCCCGCTGACGCTGTTGATTGAGCGAGTCATACAGCACCACCAATTTTTTCTGCGGCATAAGCGGCTGTCCAGCAGACCGCCACTGATCCCTTGCCAATATCAGGTCCACACGATAAGCGCGTATTTTCAAATCGCTCAGCTGCCGGAGCCACGCCTGACGCTCGTGGCCACGGCCGCCATCCGCCAAAAACTGCAACGCCACAATCGCATCTGAATCAGCACTGCGATAGGCATGGACAAAGGCTTGCGCCACGGCCTCCGGGCTACGCAAGCCCTCCGCCTGCAACAACGGGCTCAGCATTAGCAACAGCGCCAAAACGATATAAAACCTTAGCCCTCCCTCAATCACACCACTCATAGCCAACACCCTTTCATATCCACTGGTTTTATAGGCAGGTAATTATAAGGCCTATAAATGAGCCAGCCAGTCGCATTATAAAATGATAGTCTAGAGCCATTAGACTGACACCCCCTAATATCATCAAACAGCGGAACCCCTCATGCCAAAATTTGCAATCATTGGTGAGTTTTCTCCCAAGTACGAACCACACCTCGCTACCAACAACGCCGTTGACCATGCGCGCAGCAAGCTTGGCGCGCGTATCGATTATGAATGGCTAGCGAGCGATAAGATCACTCCCGAAACCCTTGAACAGTACCAGGGCTTCTGGATCGCCCCCGGCAGTCCGTACAAAAACATGGACAATGTGCTCACCGTTATCCAACATGCCCGTGACAACAGCATTCCGCTACTCGGTACCTGCGGCGGCTTTCAGCACATGATTATCGAACTGGCGCACAACCTGCTCAGTTTTTACGATGCCCAGCATGGTGAGTACGCCCCTAATGGCGCGCATCTCTTCATCTCCCGGCTGGCCTGCTCACTAGTAGGGCGAGAACTGCCCATCACCTTAACAGCCAAATCGCACACCGCACGCATCTACGGTACCACCAACATCACGGAACGCTATTGCTGTGACTTCGGTGTCAATCCTGCCTATGTCGAAATCATCAAAGCCAGCCCGATCAAGATTGCTGGTGCCGATGCCGAGGGTGAGATCCGCGTCATCGAACACCCCACTCACCCTTTCTTCATCGGTACGCTGTTTGTGCCGCAGCTACGCTCAACGGCGGCACAACCGCACCCCTTGATCAGCGCCTTTATTGAAGCCGTGGAAAAACACGAAAACACCGCGCCACAAACCGCCACCGCGCCTGAATTTGACTTTGAGCTGTAATCCCAGTTAAGGCCGTGAGCAAACGCACCCACAGTTCTGATAATAGAGATTCACCCCATGCTATTGTCACTGCTGTTGCCGCATAAAAAAGAGAGGCCTTATGTCCAGCGAACAGCGAATTCATCCCCGCGCTGAGTTAATAGAAGAGACCATCTACTTCAGCGAGCAACCCAGCGGTCACGAGACCAACCGCATCCATTACTGTGGCACCCTCACCAACATCAGCAAAGGTGGTGTCGGCATGAAGGTCGGCCATCCGCATCAGGTCAATGAAGAGATTTGGTTCGAAGGATTAGAAGGCCGTCACCGCGCGCAGTCCGGCACCGTTAAATGGCTGCTAGAGCACGACGAAGAAAACTTTGAGATCGGAGTGCAGTTTTTCTGAGCCCCAACTTCGAGCGCTGTCACACCCGCTCACTTTCTCCCTTATTTAATCTCTGACCCAAGTAAATGTTATGCGAAATCTCGCGCACGATATCGAACGCACGGCGATATTGCCCAGCGTGCGGGGCTGTTCAAAGTATGTTGGATACTAGCCGATGGGCGAGGCACTAACCAGACAGGCCGCCTGAATGCCAACAGCGGGATCAAAAATTGGATCGACCGACAGGACACTGCAGTGGCCGCCATCGACGTAATGCTCTTCACTCAATTTAACCGACGGAAAACCATTGCGCCCAAACATGCGGTCGCGAAAACCGCCCGCGTCGAACACATCACACGGCAACATCAATGGCAAAGAAAAGAGGATAGCTGGCGCGAAAAAAGATAGCTATCCGCCGCCCGGCCAATACGCTGGTAAACATCCATCGGCGCGCTGCACAACCACGGGGCGAAATGCCGCATATCGTCGTTGCGGTCAAGCATCAGTCAGGGCCGGGTAGGGCCCGCAGGCGAATCTTCGCCCTCGGCCAGTTTGCCACCGTTGATCGCTCGCACTTGGTAAAGATAACGAATCGCCCCTAATTCAAAACCACCCTTGAAACCACCACCACTCAATAACCAATGCGACGCTCATCTACGCCTCCATTTGATCTGTGTATTGTTGTTATGACGCGCGCCTACGCTCACCGATCATATGCCAGACTCATCACGGTAAAAAGTGGTTGAGCGAGTCGGCTATCAAAAACACTTTTGTCTTGTTCGCACGTTGAATCTGCGACTCGTTGAAAGACAACAACAAGCTGGCAGGGATGATTTTGAAACAGCGACCGTCGTAGCTATGTCAGCAGAAATCGAATAAAATAAGCCGCTTTTTGGCCATTACCCGCCTAGCCCTTATGCAGGCAAGATCTGGTTTCGATGCGCCACACCGTCCGGTGTGGCCTAGTTGATTGTCATTAATTAAAGTGGTGAATTCGATGCGGCGGGACATTGAGAAGGTGTATACGCGCAAGGCATTTATTGCCAAACTGCGTCGACTGGCTGATGCCCTAGAGCGTGACGAGCGCTTCTCCATTCAGATAGCTGGCGAGCGGATTGTCATGCCGCGTGACGCGGCTGTCAGCATCGAATATGAGCTCGATGATGGTGTTGAGGAGATTGAATTTCAAATCCGCTGGAAGCAGTTGCAATGAACAACAGGACGTGTGATTTAATCGGCTCCACATTGATTGCACTGTGATTTTTTCCTGTATGAGAGAGAATTCAACTCTTTAAATTTATCGACAAAAGCATGAAAGACGCCGCACTGTACGAACAG
>JAYUTP010000043.1:0-4493 GCA_043755075.1 Tenderia sp. (SeqCode) | reverse complement strand
TGGATCAGTAGTAATCAGACGACCTTGGTCATAGTAGATGCGGTAATCGATATTCTGTTGCAGCGTGGTACGGCTCAGGGTCAGTCCGGTATCTTTGTCGCGGACCACAATAGAGACCTGCTCGCTGCCCTCGATGATATCGCCATGGCTCAGGTAATAGAGTGAACCGCCGGTAGCACGTAGCTCATCATGCACCGGCGTCTGCTTAATCTCAGCGCCAAATACAACCACCTGAGTGTCGGCCCTGCCGCTCATGCGGCTGGTCAGCGATTTATAATGGGTACGCACGCCATAGAGGGTACGTTGATAACTGGCCAGCTCGGTATCGTTGAAGCCAACCACATAGTTACCAACCACGGCTTTTGCCTCATCACTTTCCAGAGCGAGATAGAATTTTCCTTGGCTATTGATCTCATTTACTAGGGTGCTTGAATCACCATACACCGGATAAATTTTGTCTGGGTCGAGATTAGTAATGAGCTTTGATGAGTCATTTGAATGAATGCCAGCGAAGAGTTCGTTAATCGCGCCCGTGCCGCTATCAAAGGCGGAGGTGATCAGGTATTTGCCCTTGATCACACCTTTCAGGTAGTAGGCCAGCCGTCCCTCGTTATAAAACTCCTTACTCTCCTGCATGCCCGCGCCTTCAAGATAGCCGTTGCCTGTCAGTTGGCCGAACTTGCCATCGGCAAAAGCCATAAAGAACAACCGTTTGTCGCTAACCTCAATGTTGCGCTCAATCACTCCGCTGAATCCTTGTGGATCAGTCACCTCAACACGCACTTGGCTGCTGCCCTTGGGCAGCATCAGGTTGGCAGTGAAATGGCCTTTAGGATCAACCTCGATACGCTCACCGTTGATGGTGATGCGATTGGCGGGAGCAGTAACGCCAGAAACCGGCAGCTCTGGAATCGTACGTGCCGCCCCCACCTGCGGCAGTTTCACCGTCAGTTCAGGGATCGGAGCCACCAGCAGCAGCAATTTGCCATCCGCATCGCGGTCACTCAGCTCAGCACGCACATCGGCGATGCGACTATACCCCTGTGGGTTGGTCGCAATGACGGCGATGTTATTTTTACCTAGATGCAGACTGAGTGGCTGAATGAAACTGCCATCCTCGGCCACGGCAACCACCGCGCCATCAATCTCAACACGATTGCCAGGATCGGTATGACCGCGCAGTTCATAACGCATCACCTCATCGCCCATCTGCCACGCACCACCCGCTGCAGCGTAAACCTCAAAACCATCACCACGGCTCGGGTATGAGAATTGCTGAGCGCCTTGTAACGAATTCAGTTCCAGCCTCGGCAATGGCAGAATGGCATGCAGTTCATTGCCACGACTGTTACGCATGTTCAGATCCAGCTGCTGCACCTCTGTCGCCGGATAACTGCGCTGGAAACCACCGCGACCGTCGAGCGGCAACAGTTCACCGTTAATCATCACCTGTGACTCGGCGCGATATTGATCGTACAACTTGGCTTCGGCCTCGGCGCTAAAATCACCCTTCACTTCGACACGGCGGTTAATCTCGCGGCCCAGCTCGGTATCGTTGCCCACCATGGGACGGCTTTCGCCATACCAACGGACGATGAGTTGATCACGCGGCACGCCCTGCTCTTCAATCAGGAAACGGGCCGCCTCTTCGGCACGACGTTGTGAGAGTTGCAGGTTGATTGCATCGTCTCCCAACGAATCACTGTGGCCCTCCACCACGACCTGTTCCAGCGGAAACGCTTTCAATACCGTCGCCGATTCAGCCAGAATTTGCTTAGCGCCATCGGCAAGCTCGAATGAGCCACTCTTAAACGCGCCGCCAGACATATTGACCGACAGCACCTCGGCACGATTGACACCAAACAGCTGGCGCGCCGTTTTAACCCGGCTGCCATCAATATAATCAATCAGCAATTGATACTGGAATATCTTTCCACCCTTGAGCAGTTGGCCGGCGTCATCACGGCCATCCCACTCCAGCAGCGCGGGCACGGCACCCTCTCCTTGCAGTGTGCGTACAGCGGCACCCTCCGGCGTTTCGATCACCATACGCCAAGAGTGCACGTTGTCATTGACCTCAACCTGTGGCCGGAAAAACGCTGGTTTGGAAAGCTGCCCGCCGCGGATTTCAACCCGTTCTTCGAGCACATTTTTACCAAGCTGTACCTCGGCATTTGACAGTGTATTGATGGCACCGTTGATCACCGCCAGCATCACCTCAACGTTGCCCTGAACCTGAATCGGCTTTTGCGTGCTCTCACTTTCCAAGGCAATACCCTTCAATGCGGGCCTGCCGATGGTCTCGCTCTCCACCTGATAACGCACACCAAAGTTGGCCTTGACCAACAGCCCCGGCGTGACCGAGACCACCAATGCCTCATCGGTGGTGGCCAGAGCATTGTCGGCCAGATGGCGCAGGTTGATTTTGAGCAGACGATGGCCCGACGTCACGGCCGGGAAGTGGTAACGCCCATATTCGTCAGTGAGCACATAACTGCCGTTATCCAGCACCACCATGGCGCCGCCGATACCGGCTTCACCTTCTGACTGTTGACCATCACCATCGCGGTCATCAAACACCTTGCCGATGATGGTGCCGAGATCGAAGAGCGGATCGATCACCACCTCCACTTTGGCGTCAACCCGGTTTGAGATCAGGCAGCGATCACAGACATCAATCGCATGGGCGGTATTAAGATAATCACCCGGTTTGGCACCAGAGCCAACAATCAGCTGGTAACTCAGGGTCAGATATCCCGCTTCACCGGTATCAGCCACGCCATTACCGTTCTGATCCTGCAATGCAGCAACGTTACCGATGGTGAAACCCAGTTGGCGTACACCGATAGGATCAACCATCGGCGCGCCGTTAAAGCGAGCGCTACCGGCCATATATTTGAAATTGGCGGGCAGTCGGTCCAGCAAAGTGACCTGTTCAATCATCCTATCGGCAGTGTTTTTGACCTCGATCAGATAGGTGACCACATCACCCACCATGACTTTTTCCTTGTTGGCGCGTTTGGTCAGGCGCAATACCTCACCCTGGGTGAAATAAATTTGTGGCCGAGCAATAAGATCAAAGCCATCGCTGACATTGGTGGCCGTCACGGTTGCCACCCCTGGCCTGAGTGAACGCACCTTGCCGCTGGCAAGGCCGTTGGCCTGGGTCAGTCCAGTAGGTTGATCGATGTTATCGAACAGGCCACGATCGGTGGCCAAGGTTACCTGTTTGGTTGGCACCGGTTGGCCATTAGCATCTAGCAATGTGACGGTGATACTACTGAAATTAGCGTCATTAGCGATGACGATATCCGGCTCAACCACCACGGTGGAAAGCGTCGGGTCGGCGTTGGCAACCACGGTGACCTGGCGGCTATTGTTATCCGTAACATCCGCGTCAGCATTACCGTTGATGCTCTGCATGGCGGCGACGCTTGTGGTGCTGCGATCGTCCACTTGGCTGGTGAATAGACCGGGACCGAGCGTGGCTGGGGCATTGACCTGAACCTCGGCGCGGATGTGAGTCTGATCGATAATGATCTTGTTACCCAGGTCGATGCTGATTCGGCTACCGTCGGAGCTGGCGCAGAACTGCTTGGTGGCGGTGGCAGGACAAACCGCTGACCAAAGTTCACCGGCGACCGCAAGCCCGTTCAACGTCAACCCGCTATAGCCTGCTGGCGCCGTGAGTATCAGATGATCGATGCCGGTATCGTTGGCGCCAATTGTGGCCAGCATGTCATAACTAAAAATCCGAGCTTGGCCGTTGGCGGCAACAACATTAGGACTGATCTCGGCCAGCACGGTTGTTGCCGCCTGGCCTTGCAGGTTGATGTTGAGACTGTTGTTATCGCTGGCATCACCATTTGCATTGCCCACAACCACGGCCTGAGCAGCGGCGGGAGTCGTGCTGTCATCAATGCTGGCGGTAAAAGAATGCACACCGGGCGTGGCAGCATTGGTGGTATTGAAGGTGATGCTGATAGGTGTTTGGTCAATGCTAATTTTGCTGCCCAGATCGATCTGTAGCTGCGTACCCGTCAAAGCGGCGCAGTATTGGCTCGCCGTTGTGGCAGGACAAGCAGCGCTCAATGTTGTCGCCGCTACCGTCACACTCGTCAACGTGGGCGCAGTAAATCCGGCGGGCACATTCAGGGTGATGCGATTGAATCCACTATCCGCGATGGCCATAGTCGGCAACAGATCAAAACGGTACTGGCTGGCGGCCGAAACGGCGGCACTGGGTGGATTGATTTCAGCCTGAACATTGGTTACGGCTGCCCCACCGCCAATGACATTCAAGGTTACGGTTGCCTGGCTCAGATCGAGCGGGTAACCACCAAAGGTGCCGGTGGTACTGCTCTGCACGATCGCCGCCTGAACGGTAGAAGCAAGCAGGCCTATCCAGAGGCCTATCAATATCCCCAGGATAAAATTTAACCGCTTGATCAGACGTCTCGCCGACACCACGACTGCGGATGATCTGTTTGTTT
>JAYUTP010000042.1:0-32858 GCA_043755075.1 Tenderia sp. (SeqCode) | reverse complement strand
GCGCGGCTTTATGATGTTTAACAGGCGTGAATAGAGCAGCAATGGCAGCAGATAAAATAGTGGTGATGGTGAGTGATGCAGCGTTGCTGCCGCAAGGGCAGGCATTGGCGGCCGAGTTGGGGATGTTGTTGGTGCGAGAGCCACCTAACGCCAGTGGAGTGTTGTTACAGCTGACGCCCGAAGGGCTCCAACTCCAGCAGCTTGGCCCCGATGCGCCCGGGCCGGTCTATGTCGATTTTGTCGAAGGGGCCATGGGCCATCGCCGTAAATATGGCGGCGGTCGTGGTCAGTTAGTGGCCAAGGCGGTCGGCATCAAAAAGGGCTTTATCCCTGATATGATTGATGCCACTGCCGGATTGGGGCGCGACTCATTTGTACTGGCGCAGCTCGGTTGCACAGTGCGTATGGTCGAACGTTCGCCGGTGGTTGCCGCCTTGTTGCGCGATGGTATGGCGCGTGGTCAGCGTGATGCCGAAGTGGCTGAGATCATCAGCCGCCTGTCACTGACCGTGGCTGATGCTAAAACGTGGCTGTTGGCACTGACTGAAATACAGCGTCCTGACGTGGTCTACGTTGACCCGATGCATCCCGAGCGGACTAAAGCCGCCGAGGTGAAAAAAGAGATGCGTCTGTTCCGTGACCTGGTGGGTTTTGATGAAGATGATGCCGAACTGTTACAGGCAGCCCTTGGCGTAGCTCGTAAACGCGTGGTGGTCAAGCGGCCACGCAAGGCTACGGCGATTGCTGGGCCCACGCCGAGTCTGGTGATGGAGGGCAAGAGCACTCGCTTTGACATCTATTTTGTTTGAACGCGATAAGTGAATGTAGGGTGCCCAAAGCGCTTCGCGGGGCAGGCTCTGCGCCATGCGCACCAATTACGATTTGGTTAAAACGGTATTTTACAAAGAGGTAATAGGACAATAATGGACAGACGGTTTGAAGATATAGAAGTGCGCATGTCCTATCTTGAGCACTCGCTGGAGGCGTTAGATCAGGTGGTGATCAAACAGCAGGAGCGCATTGATCTGTTGATAGCCGAGCTGATGCGCACCAAACAGCAGGTGGAGTCAGGCGCTGAGTTTGTCCGCCCCCAGTCAGAAGATACACCGCCGCCGCATTATTGAGTATGTTGCCATTGTGGGATGAATGGAGTTGGCAGATAGCCATCGCTCAGTGTTTGCATAAAAGCCACCAGATCCTTCATCTCCTGCGCACTTAGTTTGAGATCACCCAACTCCTCGTCATTAACGTTATCTGCTACCTCCGGCCTTCCCCATTTGTGGCTCTTGTCGCGGCTGTTATAAAACTCCACCACCTCCTCCAGTGTATTGAAGAAGCCGTTGTGCATGTAAGGGGCGGTGAGGGCGACGTTGCGCAGGGTGGGCACCTTGAACTTGCCATTCTCCTCCGGCTTCTTCAACACACCGCCGAGGCCCAGGTCTATTACCTTTTCGCCGTCAGGGTTGAATGTGCGGTCGAGATGATAGAAAGGATTCTGCTTTAGCTTCGGCACACCAATGTTGTCGTAACTGTAATCGGTGAAGAGCGGGTGGCTACCATTCTCTAGTTTCTCACTCGGGTGGCAGGCCGCGCAGTTACCCCGCTTCTCATCATTGAATATCTCCAGACCCCGCTTCTCGCTCGCGCTCAACTGTACTTTACCCCTTAGGTAGCCATCATACTTTGAGTTGAAGGGGCTAAAAAATTGGCTGTGCTCGAAAGTGGCGAGGGCATCGGCAATTTGGTCATAGGCCTTACCAGTGTCGCTAAAGGCATGCTCGCCGTAGAGCTGCTTGAAGAGTGGCGCATAGTCAGCCAGCTGCACCTTGGTCACCACCGCCGCCGCATCCGGGTTGCCCATCTCCAGCGGATTGAGCAGTGGTCCCTTGGCTTGTTCTGCTAATGTTGCCGCGCGGCCATCGTAGAACAAACCGCCGATGTAGAGTCCCTCCTTTTCATCGAAATGGAATTCCGGCGTGAAGCCAACGTAGCCAATGGCCGGGGTATTGCGGTTGCCAAAATGGGCCGGATTCACCCCGCGCGATACCGGCAGTTCACTGTCTGGGTCGGCAAATCCCGCCGATGGCAGATGGCAGCTGGCGCAAGACTGACCGGCCGGCTCGGAGAGGGTGGCATCAAAATAGAGCTTGCGGCCAAGCGACTCTTTCATGGCAAGTTGTTGTTCTGCTGAGGATTTAGTGCTTACCTCCGATGTCGTAGAGGCGCTGCCGCAGCCCACCAGCCCCACCAAAATCAGCAGCGCAGCCGCCACGTATCCGAAACGAATCATTTGCTGTTACCTAAAAACGCTAATAGGAATCATTCGCATAAAATTCTAAATGAGAATTATTACTAAATCAAGCGGGGCGGTAATGATGTGTTCACCAAGATGGTTTGAAAATGTCGGTAATTGGGATGGTGAGTGTGTGTCCCTATTAAGTGGATGTGTGCAGCCTGGAAATGTGCATTGATTTCCCGCGCGTGCGAAGAGTTTGTGAATAACATCCGGCTTATGGGTTAAGCGAGACATCCAAGTTCATAGATGGGTTTTATGTGTGTCAATTCAGATTAGTAGGTCGGGTTACGATGCAAACAACGCATCTTTTGTACCCTCTAGGGTCAACCCGACCTACAGTGATCAATCTTGTGGCAACTCAACATTTTGCCCCAACAACTTTCCAATCGCTGGTGAGCCGAATAGTTTAAATCCACGCAGCGCCTCGGGCGGATGGCCTGCCACACAGACAATCGGTTTGCCGTTTGCCAGCCCCATGATGAGTGGGCGGCCTGATTTCATCGGTACGCCATCAACGATTAGCTCGCCCACTTCACGAATCACATCGGAGATAAAGTCACGTCCACCTACAGCGGTGCCGCCGCTGATGACGATCATGTCGGCGATTGCCAATTGCTGTTTGACGACGTTGACGAAGGCGTCGAAGTCGTCGCCCTGAATCCCGGCGCTTTGGCTTAGGCCACCGGCGGCGGTGACGGCGGCGGTGAGCATGGGGGTATTGCAGTCGCGGATCAGGCCGGGGCGGAATTCGGCTTGATAGGGGATGACTTCGTCACCGGAGGCGATGAGTGTGACGTGTGGCTGGCGGCTTACTTCAACGCTGCCGATGCCGAGGCTGGCGAGGGTGCCGATGTGGTGCGGTTGCAGCACGGTGCCAGTGGCGATGATCTCGGTGCCTTTTTTGATGTCGCAGCCTTGGTCTTCGATGAAGAAGCGCGGTGGAAAGGGGCGGCTGATGGTGAAGCTGTCGCCGTCGCGTTTTGCTTCCCACAGGCGGACGATGGTGACGGGGCCGCTGGCGACGATGGCACCCGTAGTTGCTTCAATCGCTTCGCCGGATTGGATGCTAGGGCAGAGTGAATCACCGGGGCGGACGCTGCCGATGATCTTGAAGCTGATGGGATTCTCTTCTGACGCGCCCTGAGTGGCGGCGGCGTGGACGATGAATCCTTCAACGATGACGCGGTGGTAGGCGGGTGAATCCTCTGGTGCCTGGAGTGGTTTGGCGAGGGTACGACCGAGGGCTAGCTCCAATCTGACGCTCTCGCTGCCGGTGGCACCGTGAGTGATGGCGTTGATGAATTTTTCCTGCATTGCGGTGAGTGGCGATGGTTCGCTCATTTGAATTCCTTTTAGTGGTTGTTTGTTATTGGCACTCGCCCACTGAGCCGGTGCGGCAACGGCGGCGGTCGTACCAGGTGGTGAAATCGAGTTTGGCGCCGGTGGTGATGATGTTGATCACTTCGGCGGCGGCGAGGCTGGCGCTGCTGAGATTGGCGTTGCTGAAGTCGGTGCCATTCATCAGGCTGCGCTCCAGTTTGGCGCGCTCCAGATTGGCTCCTTTGAAGAGTGTGCGCTCGAGTGTGGCGCGGGTCAGGTTGGCACGGGTGAGGTTGGCATTGCTGAAGTTGGCCTGGCTCAGATCTGCCTGTTGCAGATTAGCCTCGGCAAGCGTTGCGCCGCTCAGATTGGCGAGATGCAGTTTGCTATCGTAGAGATTGGCCTGCGTTAGGTCGGCCTCGGTTAGATTGCTGTTTTCGAGCCGCGCCCGCTCCAGGCTGACCCCTTTGGCTTCGATCTTGCTGAGATCGGCGCCGCTGAGGTCGCTGGCTACCAGGTAGGCGTCGATGAGGATCGCCTCGCTGAGATTGGCGTTGCGCAGATCGGCCCGGCCGAGATAGGCATCGCGCAGATTGGCCTTGCTGAGATTGGCGCCGTTGAAGTTGATCTTGTCGAGAATCGCGCCGCGCAGATCGGCACCGCTCAGATTGACGCCCTGTTTGTCGCACAACTTCCAGTTGACCTTGGGGGCTGCCGGGCTATCGCAACCGGCTTGCGCAGTGCTGGCTAGTAGTAGAAGGACGCTGCCGAGGAGGGTTAGCCAGTGATGAAAGAGGGGTGTCGTCGGAATTGCATTTTGCATAGGGTGACAGTCTCTTCTCTTTGCGTGTCAATTTCAACATTAGAGCTTGTTGGCCCGTGATTGTTCATTTTTAGTATGGTGTCGTTAACAGTGATACGGTATTTGTTGTTGTCACTATATTCGTTATAGAAAGCGGGGATTATACTGTGCCGCTTCTCAATAGGGCGTGGCCTGCGTCATTCAGGTTGGCGGTTGTTTTGATTTGGGTTGTTAATTTGTGATACGCGCCAGTTTTGTTATTACAGTAGGGGTGGCGGCGTTGATGATCGCGTTGATTGCCTTATTCAATCGCTCGGAACCTGAGCCTAACTGGCCTGAGCAGGTGAGTGGTTTTGCGTTCTCTCCCATGCGTGCCGATCAGGATGCCTCGCAGCGTATCTATCCCTCAATTGAACAGATTGATGAGGATATGAGACTGCTCGTGGGTAAGACCAAGGCGATCCGTTTTTATACCGTGGATGGCACCCTGGCGGCGATTCCGGCACTGGCCTCTAAGTATGGTTTCAACGTGACGCTCGGGGCTTGGCTCTCCACCGATCGGGAGCGCAATGAAGCGGAGTTTCAGCGCGCTGTCGAATTGGTGAACAACAGCCCCAATGTCACCCAGTTCCTGGTGGGTAACGAGGTGCTGCTGCGTAATGATCTGCCCAAGGAGGAGGTATTCAGTTATCTCGCTCGCGCCCGTGCCGCCGTTAAAGTGCCGGTGAGTATTGCTGAGACCCATGATGTTTGGTTGAAGAACCCTGACCTGGCCGAGCATGTCGATTTTATCGCCGTCCATATACTCCCCTATTGGGATGGTGTGGATATCAAACATGCAAAACCCTTTGTCACCGAGAAGTTGAATATGCTGAGGCAGGTCTTTCCCGGTAAGCGCATTGTCATTGCCGAGGTGGGCTGGCCGAGCAATGGTCGCGATCAAAAAGAGGCTTCTGCCAGTGAGTCCAATGAGGCAATCTTTCTGCGTCGTTTTCTCAATTATGCCGAGAGCCAGAATCTCGAGTACTTCATCATGGAGGCCTTCGATCAACCTTGGAAACGAGGTACTGAAGGGGCTGTCGGCGCCTATTGGGGCGTTTATGATGTCGAGCGCCAGCCTAAATTTGCCTTTGATACGCCGGTGATGAATACCCCCAATTGGTGGATACTGGCGCTGATCTCGGTGGTGGTCGCCACCGGTATGCTCATCTTCATCTTTGCCGATAGCCACAAGCTCAACCACAGTGGCCGCAGCTTTTTGGCGATAGTGGTTTATGTTGCCGCCAGCGCGGCGGTCTGGATTACCTACGACTACACTCAGCAGTACCTCACCTTTGGCTCGGTAGTGGTGGGCATACTGCTGTTGCTCGGCATGGTGGGGGTCATCGTTGTATTGCTGGCCGAGGCCCATGAATGGGCCGAGGCGCACTGGGTGCGTGAGCACAGCCGCCTTGTTCGTCCGGCACAGCTGCCTAATGATGAGCTGCCGTTGGTCTCGATTCATATACCCTGTTACAACGAACCCCCCGAGATGGTGATCGACACGCTCGATGCCCTGGCGAAACTCGACTATCCCGATTTTGAAGTGATCGTCATCGATAACAACACCAAAGATCCGGCGGTGTGGCAGCCAGTGCAGGCCCATTGCGAAAAGCTGGGTGAGCGTTTCCGCTTTTTCCATGAAGATCCGCTGGCGGGCTTCAAGGCGGGTGCCCTCAACTTTGCCCTGGCGCAGACCGATGAGACAGCCGAGATCATCGCGGTGATCGATAGCGATTACATGGTTGACTCTAACTGGCTACGTGATCTGATACCCCAATTCCAGCGCCCCAGCATTGCCATCGTGCAGGCGCCGCAGGACTATCGTGACGAACACGACAACGCCTTCAAGGCGATGTGTTACGCGGAGTATCGCGGCTTTTTTTACATCGGCATGATCACCCGTAACGAACGCAACGCCATCATCCAGCACGGCACTATGACTATGGTGCGACGCTCGGTGCTGGATGAAGTCAACGGTTGGGGCGAATGGTCTATTACCGAAGATGCCGATCTGGGTCTGCGCATTTTTGAACAGGGCTACGAGGCTACTTATGTCGCCAAAAGCTATGGCCGCGGCGTGATGCCCGATAATTTTTCTGACTTCAAAAAACAGCGCTTCCGTTGGGCCTATGGCGCCATACAGATCCTGCGACACCACACCGGTGAGCTGCTGGGCAGAAAGAAGAGCCACTTGACCCAGGGGCAGCGTTACCACTTTATCGCTGGGTGGCTGCCGTGGATTGCCGATGGCATGAACCTGCTCTTCAATATTGCGGCGTTGTGCTGGTCGCTGGCGATGATAGTGGCCCCGAAGGTGATCGATCCACCGCTACTGGTCTTCTCACTGCTGCCGCTGGCCTTCTTCTCGTTTAAGATCGCCAAACTCATCTACCTTTACCGCACCCGGGTTCAGGCCGGTGTCGGCCAGACCATTGCCGCGGCGCTGGGGGGGTTGGCGTTAGCACACACCATCTCG
This sequence comes from Tenderia sp. (SeqCode), assembly GCA_043755075.1. GTDB lineage: Bacteria > Pseudomonadota > Gammaproteobacteria > Tenderiales > Tenderiaceae > JAKFXL01. The sequence goes on along the minus strand of JAYUTP010000042.1, from coordinate 25,922 downwards.
CTGGCGATCCTCAGTGGCATGGTGACCAAGAATAAACCGTTCATCCGCACACCCAAGATGGCCAGCAGTCAGCGGTTGCTCAAGGCACTGGCCGATTCACGGGACGAATCGATTCTGATGTTGGCGATGTGGTCAGCAGCGGCAGCGCTCTTCTGGCTCCACGGTGCGGATACGCTTGATTTGCTGATGTGGATCATTGTGCTGTTGGTGCAGTCGATCCCCTACTGTGCCGCCGTGATCGTCGCCATCATTAGCGCCTTTCCACAACTGCCTGCAAGTTTGGTCGGTAATGCCGAGTTTGGTATTGTCCGTAAGATCGAAGAACAATAGGGGCTAATAATGTCAGACGCAGCGGTGTTCAGATTGGAAAACTTTGCGCCATTTAAGACCATGTCGATCAAAGTGCTCGATCTTGATCCGCAGTGGCAGACAATCCGCATCCTACTGCCACTCAATCAACAAAATATTAACCCCGGTGGCACGATGTTCGGTGGTGCTATTGCTGCGCTTGCTGATCCTATTGCAGCGCTGGCCTGTGCAAAACGATTTCCTGAACATGAGATCTGGACCAAGAGTCTAGCGCTAGAGTTTGTCTGCCCCGGTCGCAGCGATTTGCAACTACTGTTTGAGTTTCCTCCAAGTGCAATGGAGCAAATAAATACTGCATTGACAGAGGGCGGGCGCGCTAATCACACTTTTTACTACGGACTCTATCTTGATGATGGCGTGCTCTGTTGTCGAGTAACGTGTGTTGTTGCTATTCGACAGGCGCAGGAGGACAGCGAGAGTTTGGGGTTTAGAAATAGGGAACAATAGGAGCGGGGGCACGTTTTTCGTGCCCACGCTTGGCATCAAATTATTGTTGTGACATCTGCGGTGGCACCCACCATGGGTCGCCCCGTACCCGCCTAATAACGCCTTCTGTCAGGGATACATAAGCAACATCCCTCAGTTACTTTGTTGATTCAATTGGAAGGTTTGCTTCCAACCAGTGTTGTTTGCCTTGTACATACTCAAAGGTATTCGTATATCCCATTTGTTGCAGCGTACTTGTGGCTATTTTTGAGTTTTGACACGTTGTACTGGCGCAATACACAACAATAAAAGCGTCTTTATCGGGTAGCTCTTTTGGGGCTTGATGACGTATTTCATCATGTGGAATATTCAGCGCACCGGGTAAATGTTCAGCGTCAAAGTACTTTTTTGGGAGCGCCTCAACAATCGTCATTGGCTCCTGCTTATCAAGTTTTTCTTTAATCTGTTCGCGAGTAATGGTCTTAGTCATTTCTGTCCCCCATGAGGCTTAATAATAGTTGCAGTAGCAACTATTATTATAATACCCCCATATTGTTGCAATTGCAACAATATGGGGGTATTATCTTAAAACATGAGAAAAGAGCTAAAAAAAGAGACGATTCAAGCGTGGATACAATTTCATAGGGCTCATCGTTTACTACTGGAAAAAGTGGAAAATAGCCTTAAAGATAACGGCTTGCCACCTCTGGACTGGTACGACGTTCTGCTTGAGTTACATCGAGAAAAAAGCGTTGGATTACGCCAATATGAAGTTGGTGAAAAAGTATTATTGAACAAGCACAATCTGTCCCGCTTGATTGACCGTTTGGAGAAAAATAAACTGGTTGTTCGTCATTCCTGTGCAGAGGATGGGAGAGGGAATAGAATAAAAATCACCGATGAAGGTGAAAAAATGCTAAAGCAAATGTGGCCTGTATACAAAAAATCGATACAGGAATGTTTTGGCAATAAATTGAACTCTGATGAGTGTATTGAGTTGTTCCGCGTTTTGAATAAAGTGCTTGATCAGAGTGAAGGCAGCTAGCAGAAAAAATTAATTAAAACACTACTAAAAAATATTGATTGTTGCTGACATTTGGCGTTTTTTTAACTTTTATTCTTGTTGTAGTAGAGTTTCGAGGGTCTGTTTTTTAATCCCGTAGAACGCCTTAATGGCCTTTATCTGCGTCAGCACCTCATCACGACTGTGAGGTTTCTCTCGTTTGACGGCGAGAATCATTTTGTTTTTGCTGGTGTGTTCGAGAGAGATAAACTCCAGCACTTGCGTCTCGTAACCATGTGCATCCAACAGCATGGCGCGCAGAGTGTCCGTCACCATCTCCGCTTCCTGCCCAAGATGTACGCCATATTGCAGCATCGGTTGTAGCACAGCGGGGTTGCGCATCTGCGGGCGGATCTGTTTGTGGCAACAGGGGGCGCACATGATGATGCTGGCGTTGCTGCGGATGCCCATGTGGATGGCGTAGTCGGTGGCGGTGTCGCAGGCGTGCAGGGCGATCATTACGTCGATGGTTTCTGGCTGCCAGCTTCTGACATCACCTTGATAGAAGTGCAGTGCTTCGATGTTCAATTTGGTGATGGCGTTGTTGCAGAGTTTCACCAGCTCATCGCGCAGTTCTACCCCCGTCACCCTAGCATCGAGGTCTAATATATTGCGCAGATAGTCGTGCAGGGCGAAGGTGAGATAGCCCTTGCCAGAACCGAAGTCGACGACGTGAATCTCATTTTGGTTTATCAGCGGTGATGCGATGAGTGCGTGCTGAAATAGCTCGGCAAATTTATTGATCTGCTTCCACTTGCGCGACATTGCTGGGATCAGTTGACGCTGTTCGTTGGTGACGCCAAGCTCGGTGAGAAATGGCCGATCCAGTTCGAGGTAACGTTGCTTCTCGCGGTTATGTTCTTGTGATGGGGCGGCACTCTGTGTGCTCTTGTTGCGGTGCAGCAGCGGCTTGCCTTTTTTGCTGAAGTTGATTTGAAACTCTTCAGCGCTGGTAAAGAGATTGGCGTTGCGGAAGCTGTTGCCGAGTAGTTCGGTGATGAGTGCTATGCCTTCAGTCAGTGAAAAATTTTTGGTGATGTCGCGGGTCTTATAGCTGTAAACAAAGGAGAGGTTTTGTTCTGCTTTGATCACAACTTGGCGGGCCATGATGCGTAGCAGATCGACCTCTGCACCGCTCGGTCTGCTCAGAATCAGTTTGATGAAGGTGTTGGCAGCAAGGTTCTCTTTTAGTGTTGAGAGGAATTGCTGTTGTTGATTCTGTTCGGGGGTGTTGGTTGGCATTAGTGTGAGCCTGAATGTGGTGAGTGGTTGCACCTGCTTTGATGGGTGTTTCCTTCCCTCGGCCAGAGGGAAGGGACGTCTAGTGTTAATCGATCAGTTCACACCACAAATCATGCTCGCCTGATTCCACTACCTTGGCGCGGACGATATCGCCCTGCTTCAGATTGGTTACCCCTTCAAGATAGGCGCGGCCGTCGATCTCGGGGGCATCAGCTTGGGTGCGACCGACTGCGCCTTCGTCATCGACCTCATCAATGAGTACCTCCACTTCGCGGCCGATCTTGTATTGCAGTTTGTCGGCGCTGATTTCGGCTTGTAGTTCCATGAAACGGGCGAGGCGCTCTTGTTGAATCTCTTCCGGCACATGGTTGGCGAGGGTGTTGGCGGTGGCCCCTTCAACGGGCGAGTAAGCGAAGGCACCGACGCGGTCGAGCTGTGCGGCGTCGATGAATTCGAGCAGCTGTTCAAAATCATCGTCGGTCTCGCCGGGGAAGCCGACGATGAAGGTGCTGCGCAGGGTGATGTCGGGGCAGATTTCGCGCCATTTTTTGATGCGGTTCATGGTTCCTTCGATATTGCCGGGGCGTTTCATCGCCTTGAGTATTTTAGGGCTGGCGTGCTGCAACGGCACGTCGAGGTAGGGTAGGATCTTGCCTTCGGCCATCAAGGGAATAAGTTCATCAACGTGCGGGTAAGGGTAGACGTAGTGCATGCGCACCCAGACGCCCATCTCGCCCAACGCCTGCGCCATCTCGGTCATGCGCGTTTTGACTGGGCGACCATTCCAAAACCCGGTGCGGTACTTCACATCGACACCGTAGGCGCTGGTGTCTTGCGAGATCACCAGTAGTTCTTTCACTCCGGCCTTGACCAGATTCTCCGCCTCTTGCAAAACATCGCCGATGGGGCGACTGACAAGGTCGCCACGCATCGATGGGATGATGCAAAAGGTGCAGCGGTGGTTGCACCCTTCGGAGATCTTTAGATAGGCGTAGTGCTTCGGCGTCAGTTTGATCCCTTGTGGTGGAATCAGACTGATGTAGGGGTCGTGTTGCGGTGGCAGGTGTTGACGCACCGCTGTCATCACCTCGTCTTTTGCATGAGGGCCAGTGACGGCCAGCACCTGCGGATGATTTTTCAATATCACATCGCCCTTGGCACCAAGGCAGCCGGTGACGATCACCTTGCCGTTTTCCGCCAGTGCCTCGCCAATCGCATCGAGTGATTCCTTTACCGCAGCGTCGATGAAGCCGCAGGTATTGACCACCACCAGATCGGCGTCGTTGTAGCTGGGGGAGATCTCATACCCCTCGGCGCGCAGTTGGGTGATGATCTGTTCGGAGTCGACAAGGGCTTTGGGGCAGCCCAGGCTGATGAACCCGACCTTGGGGATGGTGTTTTTCATGATGATGGCCTGACGGAGAAGAAGGGCGTTATTTTACGCTATTAGGCGCAGGGCCCGGTACTTAAATAGCTAGCTATACTACATTTGTGATTTATCAGTGATGATGCGCCAGAGGATGTCGTTTTTTCGACGCCGATTATTAAGTAACCGAATAAGTGCCAAATGCAAAGGCCCGCATTACGCGGGCCTTTGACAAACATTATATTGAATTGTTTTTTAACGTAGGGCGGTTGCGCCTAGCATTAACTCAACATTAGAAGTTGCGGCAAACAGTGTAAACGTTGTCTTCACTGTAGGCTACCTCTGCCGCCCCCGGGGCGGTGTTGGCACCGACCGCACCTTGAGTTGCACGGACGGCGCCGCTGCTGGGTACGCCATCATCGATCTGGGTATCGATAGCTTGGGCCCCTTGGCCGGGCATCTGGCTGAGGCACACGACATTACCGGTCATTCCGGTGACACCGACGCCAGTCACGCCAATTAGGCCGCCAAAGGCATGGCGTGGCAGTGCGGCAACGCCAACGTCAGTCACGTTGCCGGTAATTAGGCCTGATGACTTCAGATGCTGCCAGAAGGCGACACCTTCACCACCTGCAGTGAAGGTTTGCGCGGCGGTAATTGCTAGTACGCCGTTGTTGTTACCGGCGTTAGTAATGGCAGTCCATGCACCGCCACGGGCCTGCAAGGTGGCCAGTGGTCCATCGTCACCCGGTGTGCGACGATATCTGTCGACATAGACATTGACTGCGGTAGTGATGCCATCCAAATCCTTGGTCACGCTCTTGAGCTTGCCGTTGGTGATCATCTCCTGACCTTTGAGTACGCCACCCAGGATCAATCCGATAATCACTAACACGATAGCGATTTCGATCAGTGTAAAGCCCGCTTGTTTCTGTTTCATAGTTACCATCCTTTTTCGGAAAAAAAATCGTAAGTCCATTCACACTTACGGGGTCTGTGCAATGAAGTTTCTGCATCAATGCATACACACCCATCGCTCTGCTTAAAACATCGGCGGAGGTAGTTCAAACTTTAGAATTAAACAGCGCTTCCTTCAAAAAATAGTAGCGACAAACGCTACAGTGGCAGGGCAATACATTGCACTGTGCTGTTGCTATAAGCGGCAGAGCCACGAATAGTGCCGGAGTTGAATAGACCATCATCCAGCTTGCGATCGATCTCTTCGGCGGCATCTCCCGGCAGAGTGCTGAAGACGATAACGTTATTGATCGTTAACGCAGGTGCAGCGTTGTTGACAGCTGCGCCACAGGGTGATGCTGCCGTTATTGCCGAGCTACGCTGTACTAGCCAGACAGCGCCGTAGGTGGTTCTGATCGGCGCGGTGGCCCCGCCTTTGATGAATCCCGATGCAAACAGATGGCTGGGAACATTGGCTGACTCGGCGACACTGATGACACCATTGCCGTTACCATTACCCACTGCTCCGGGGATCTCGGTCGTGGCGGCTGGATGATCTCCGGGCAATACGTGATAGCGCGTTTTGAATGTGGCTGCGGCACCCGAGAGATCGGTCGCGGTAGTGATAATATCTTTGACCTTGGCGGCGCGGATCAGCGATTGTCCCTGCATGACGCCACCGATCAGCAAACCGATGATGACAAGCACGATGGCAATCTCGATCAGCGTAAAGCCCCGTTGTCGTTGATGACGCCGCGTATTTTTTATGGTTCTATTTTTCATCTGGTTAACACTCATGGGCAACGTGTTGCATAGGCGCTGCCGAGTAATCCGCGCAGCTGACCCACGGTCATGTTCTGGACGACATCGTCACCACCCCCTGCCGCGCGGTTGGGGCCGTAAGAGGTCAAGATAAACGCCACGGTTGCCGCGTTACCCGCAGGCACGAGATTGATATCGCTGGCAGTTAATTTGTTGGTCACGGGTGGCGTTGTATAACTGCTGGTATAGACGATGGTTGTTGCCCAAGGATCGGTTACTGATAGACCCAGGCCGGTAATGTTGGGTGGTGTATTACAACCGGCACCCATCATGTAACCGACGATGGCATTATTAATAGTGTCCATTTGTTGGCTCAAGCTGGTGCCCATATTTTTCAGCGTACCGTCACGCCGCAACGGCGCAATCATTTCATTCGCCATGATCGGCATCACCAGGTCATCAAACGAGCCACCTATTGCGGCGCTGTTGTTGGTGTACTCGCGTTTGTAATAGACCGAATTGGCAACGGCATTAGTATTCTCATATTCGTCCGGATGGGTGCCCGCCACCGGCAATACTGCGCGGGTGCCTTTGATCGTGTATGCGCCAGTGCCATTTTTGCCATGCGAGACCACGACTGTCACCGCCTGGCTGGTCAGCAGTAACACTGCACCAGCTGGAGTCCTGTCATTAATGGTCAAACCGCCGACGTTGGTATCGGCAAAGCTTGCTGTCACAGCCCAATTTGGCGCAGTGGTGAGATGATAGGAGAAGAGGTTGTTCCAGCCGTCCAGCGCTGCATCTCGTGTCAGACCCAGTGTTGCGTAGGGAAGCACGCCAAAGGTGGCAGCGCAGTTTGAGGTTACGACACCTGCAGTGGCTCGATTTTCGATGCCGTCGGGTCGCGCGGCGGTGGTAAATAATAGCGCCCCCGGACCATTGCCGTTGCGTGTGTCTGGGCAAGGTAGACGTTTGTTATTGCCCAGATAGGTGATCATTGCCTGTTTGATCGCCTCCTGCTTGAAGCGGGTCGCACTATAGGCGGCGCTCTCCATTTGGGTGGTCAGAACCTGGACACCGGCCATCAGCAACAGGCTACCAATCACCACCACTATTGCCATTTCGGCCAGAGTGAAGCCGCGGTTTTTATTTTTACACTGCATGTTCATGGTCTGACATTGAGCCCCTGTTGTCGTAAACGCATGAGATAGTGATCACGCTCATGGCGACGGCACATCGTCAGTTTTTTTGTTACTGCTTAGATAGCCTTCCATCACGTTGCCGTTATCGAGTTGTAGCTGCTGGCCGGGTTTGAGTTCGACGGCACGTTTGCCGGGCGCAACGATAGTCACATTGTCATTGCGGCTCGATCCATGGGTTATTTTGACATCGCCAGAGCGGTTGTTATCGACTTGTTTACCATTGATCCAGATTACTTTGTCACCATTAGAGTGCGTGATAACACCATTGAAAACGATGGACTTTGACGAGGCGTTAGTCGCCTTTTCTGCAGTGTTAGTTTGCGTTTGTAATTGTGTTTGTAGTTGTTCCAGATTCTGCGCAACCGGCACGGTGCTATCGTCCTGATTCAGGTTGTGATCTCTCATCCGGCTCAATACATGACGTTCGCTGGAGCTGGTAAAAAGCCGGCCCAGCTCTGCCTCATTAATTTGCGCCATGGCTGGCGTTGTGGTTGATAACAACGCCGCCAAAACCGTTAATTTCAATCCCGCATTAACCATCTATCGTGACCCCCTCTGCCGGAAGCAGCGTAATCCAATTGAAATAACAGGTAACATTCATGTTGGGATTTTCAGTGAAGTAGCCGAACGTCGCCTCGCTCCGGACTAATTCACATTGCGAGAGATGCAGTTGTCCCGGTGCGTAACGTTCCATCCAGCCAAACAGATCGATTATATCGCCCTCATGCAACAAGCCTGCTTCAAGTTTGATTGTGCTTGATACCGCACTCACAAACTCATCGCCTGGCAGGTACGTGGGTATAAACGGCACTTGAGCCGAGAGCTCATAACGCACCAACGGTAACTTCATTTCACGGCGGGCGCTGTTGACGGCGTCAACCCATTTAACCCGTTCCTTTCCGTCAAATAGACCGGATCTCTCTAGCTCATCGAAACGTTCGCCATAGGTGGCTATAATATCCTGCGCTTCACGCACTTCGGTCAGTGTTGCATTGGTTTCTTGGTAGAGTACGTTTTGCTGTTCATACTTTGTCAACACTCCCTGGTAGTAGTAAATACCTAGCAGCTTAATGCTGATGGAAAATAACAGCGCGACGGTCATGACGATGAGTGCGGGGCGCAAGTAAAACCAATCCGGTTTAGATTTCATGATTGGCCTCCTTAAATCTGATTTCCAACTCAAAACTGGCCACCGGTGGTCCCCCATTGATGCGTGACTCACCCACTAGTGACGAAACTGGATTGGTATTGATGGGCAGCCCCAGCAGCAGCACTTGGGCGATGTCCGGGTTGCCGCTGAGAAACTTTTGTAATGCCTCTACCTGCTTAAAGGCGGCTTGGTAATTGCCTGGAAATATTTTCAAATGGCCTTTGATCGTGGCGGTTTCGACGCTGGTGTCACTCTCAGTGCTCTGCTCATTGGCGACTGCATTGGCCTGATCTGATGTGCCCCATTTGAGATTGTCGAGTTCAAGATTGGGATGTTGCGCCAGCCCCGCACCGATGTACGTGATTATCCGTAGCGGCTGCGGTTTATGCTCGGCCAGCAGGCGGTTGGCCTCGACAGCCGCACGCATGACAGGTGGCGGAGGATTGGGAGGTACTGGCGCTTCGTTTGCCAGATGTTCGGCGATTGTTAGCGTTGCTGCCTCTATCTGGGCAGTATGTAGTGCCAGGTTACGGCTAGCATAAACATCCGTCGCACTCCAAAAGGTAGCACCTATCACCAGTGCCAAGCTGGCCGCGACGATTATCTGGCGTAAGCGGAACAGGTTGTAGTAGGTTTGCGATTTATTGGCGACATAGTTTCCTTCCGGCAGTTTGCGGTTTAGTAGATAGGCGAAACACCATTCGCACTCATCGGCATTAAGTTTTTGTTTGATCCCGAGCTTGGCAGTAACATCCTTGAGATCGAGAAAGTGATAGTTGATCTGGTTTTTATTTTCGCAACCAGTTTGCAGCGTTTGTAGCTGTTCGCCCTGCGTCAGAATATAAACTTCCAACGGCTGTTTGAAGTTGAGGAGTTGTGAACGACTGAGGTACGGTTTGTTGCGATCCACCTCATTGATGATGTTCTTCAGATAAATATCATTGTCATACGGCGCTAGTGGTGTAAGACGACTCAGCTTGAGCTTTCCCTGGCTGAAAAAACTCTGCCGTAGCAGCCGTCCATTTTGTACGCTCAATACTAGTGTGTTGTCATGTTTGATCTTGAGTTCTTTAATCAGCATGGTGGTGAGCATTGGCACCGAATAGACGCCAGCAAGAGGCATCTTAACGGCGCGGACTTCATTGAGCCAACGCTCTAGAATGTCGGTTTTGTTCAATGAGGAGAACAGCACTTGATCGTCACGTCGTCCAGTGGGCTCACGCCCGATTACCTCGGCACTGGTAAAGGTGGCGGCGCGAAAAATGGTGGCGGCTTTGCGCTCCATCAGTCTGGCACGATCCCCGCCATTCGCATGCGGAATCGTTTCGATACGGAACTCTTCTTCAATGACATCAACAATGAAGGCGCTGGGGTGATCAGGGTCCTGTTTGATGAGGGTGGCGAAGGCCTCGATACCTTCATCCGTCTGTTCGAATTTTCCCAGCAGGCTGATCTGGCCTTTGTCGCAATAGACGGCGGTCAGGTCGGAGGAGGTTATATAAAAAATACGTTTGGCGGCCATATCACATCTTTATCTTGCTGATAATGTCGTATATCGGCCCAAGTACCGAGAGCATCACCCAGCCCAGGATTAAGCCTAGCACCACGGTCATCATTGGTTCGATCATGGTTTGCACTTTTTCGATCGCATCCTTGACGTCGCGGTTGTAGAAGTAACTCACGTTCAGCAGTGCGGTATCGAGTCCGCCAGTGTTCTCTCCAATCTTGATCATGCGCAGTACCAGTGGTGGAAACAGACCGACGCTGGCAAAGCTCTCGCTCATGTTCATGCCGTCGGCGATTTGCTGGCGTGCCTGGCCCAAGGCGCGGGCGATCACTTTATTGCCGACGATATCCTCGCTGATCTGCAATCCCTCTAGAACGGTCACGCCGGAGGCGTAGAGTAGGGCGAAATAACTGGCAAAGCGGCTGAGGATGATCTTGCGCAGAATCGGCCCCACCAACCACAAACGTAGCTTGAGTCCGTCGAGGCGATAACGCATGGCGGGCTGGGTTTTGGCTAGATAGGTGACAGTGAAAAATAACAGCGCCGGTATGGATAGCACCAGATACCAGTAATCAACAAAAAAATTTGAAACAACGATCAGAAGGCGGGTATGAAACGGAAGCTCTTGCCCCATGTTTTGAATGAACCCCACCATCTGCGGTACCAGATAGATCATTAAAAAGAAGATTACGCCCATTACTACGGAGCCGACGAAGAGTGGATATATCACGATTTTTTTGGTTTGTGCCGCCAGCTCGTCCTGCCACTTTAATGTTTCGGTAATATTGAGTAACACTTTGTTTAATTGACCGCTGTGTTCGCCGACCCGGACCAGGTTGACGAATACCTCGTCGAAGACGCGCGGGAACTCTTCCATCGAGCCGGAGAAGGTCTTGCCGCCCTGAATCGAGGCGATCATGGCAGAGATGACTTCGCGAAAACCGGCGTTGTCGAGGCTGTCGCGCAGATCCATTAGTGCCTCAATGATAGGCACCCCAACCCGCGTCATTTGCTCCATGTGAAAACAGAAACCGATCAGATCCTGGCGTGAAATTTTGCGGCTACCGCTAAGCGGAGATGTGGCGCGCGCTTCTTTGAAGCTGAGTAGATCCAGCTTCATGGTTACTAGGCGTTGCTCCAGATCAACTTCGTTGACGGCGTCGAGGCGGCCTTTGGTTATCTTGCCAGATTCACTGATCGCCCGGTAACTATAGACCGCCATCACATCACCCGGTCGGTCAAGTCGACAACGCGGCTGACTTCGTCAAGGCTGGTGATGCCATTCAGAACATAACGAATGCCATCATCCGCTAGCGGTTGGAACCCCTTTGACATGGCCATTTCATACAGTTCACGGGTCGAGGCGCGGCGCGAGATCAGTTCATCCATATACTTGTCCATTCTTAGTACCTCCATCAACGAGAGGCGTCCCTTGTAACCACGGTGGTTGCATTGTTGGCAGCCGACCGGCACAAACACGGTGGCGGGGTCATCTGCGCCAACACCTAGCAACAGGCGTTCAATCTCATCCGCATCTTTGGCCTGCTTGCAATGCGGGCAGAGGCGCCGTATCAGTCGCTGGGCGATGACGCCGATGATGTTGCCAGCCATGATGTCGGGTTTTACGCCGATGTCGAGTAGGCGTGGGATGGCGCCGAGCGCCGAGTTGGTGTGCAGGGTGGTGAAGACCTGATGGCCGGTCATGGCGGCGCGAAACGCCATGGTGGCGGTATCCTCATCACGCACCTCGCCGACTAGGATGATGTCCGGATCCTGGCGCATCATTGAACGGATACCGTTGGCAAAATCGAGTTTGACGGCCTCGTTGACGGCAGTCTGGCGGATCATCGCCATTGGATATTCGACTGGGTCTTCGAGTGTCATGATGTTGACCGACTCGCTATTCATATAATTAAGCATCGAGTAGAGGGTGGTGGTTTTACCACTGCCGGTTGGCCCGGTCACCATGATGATCCCTTCGGGACGCGCCATCATCAATTTGAGCAGTGTCAGCGTGTCGTCGATGAGGCCGAGTTTGTCGAGGGCAACAATGCCCTTCTCGCGATCGAGCACGCGCAACACAATATTTTCGCCGTGCGTGGTGGGTTGAGAGGCGACACGAAAATCGACCGCCTTGCCCGCTAGACTCAAAGAGATGCGGCCGTCCTGTGGGGAGCGGGTCTCGGCGATATCCATGTTGGACATGACCTTGAGACGCACCGCGATGCCCGACCAGTAATTTTTGTGCAGCGTCTGCACTTGGCTGAGTACGCCATCAACGCGGTAACGCACGCGCAGGAACCCCTCTTCCGGTTCAAAGTGAATATCGGAAGCGCCTTGTTTGACCGCGTCCATCAACATAGCGTCTACCAATCGCACCAGTGGCTGGCTGTATTCATCGGTGTCGGCGCGCATGCTGCGGTAATCGATGACGCCGGTATCGAGTTCGTTGAGTATCCCTCTGACCGACAGTTCATGACCATAGAACTGGTCGATGGCAGTCTCGATTTGGCTCTCCGACGCCAATACCACTTTTATTTCGACACCTTCTTCGAGCAAAGCAGTGGTTTGATCGATGGCGATTACGTTGAAGGTGTCCGCCATGGCAATGGTCAGCACGCGCTTCTCGGCGTCATAGGTGATGGGCAATATGCCGAAGCGGCGGGAATGGTCTTTGGGAATAAGTTTTACCGCCGTGCTATCAGCCACCACCTTGGTCAGGTCGATACTCTCCTGTCCCAATTGGTCGCCCAGCGCATCGCGCATCATCGACTCGCTGATGAAGCCGATCTTGACCAGAATCTTGCCCAGCGGCTGATTCTGTTTCTTCTGCTCCATTAGCGCGATACGTAACTGATCCTGAGTGATCAGCCCCTTTTCGATCAACATATCACCAAGACGTACGGTAGCCATGCTATTGCTCCTGCATCGTCGTGGTGAGTGTTGCGATTCGCTGTGTCACACGCTGACGATCAAAGGATGCCGTGCCATTGGCATTACGATTCAGCGCCTGGTGGTAATAGGCCAATGCAGTTTTCGACTGGCCGACTTTTTCGAGGCTGACCGCAAGATTGAAGGCATAGTCAGCATTTTCCGGCGCATAGCGGTAAGCCTGAAAATAAGCTTGTTGCGCCTCAGGCCAGCGCGATTGCAACGCGTACTCATGAGCGAGCGAGAAGTGCAAGTGCGCCGCTGTCGGTTCATTCTGCAACATGAGTTTGAGCTGACTGATGTTGTGAGTGGTGACGCCTCCCTCGTTGATGGACAACAAACCGCTCGCCGCCATGCTATCTTTTGGATTCAAGGCCAATAGGCGACTATAGAGGTTACGTGCATCCTCGTGCGCGCCCTGGCGCTGGGCGATTACAGCCAGACCGAGCAAGGCATCATGGTTGTCCGCTTCGCTTTGCAACGCCTGACGGTACATGCGGCTGGCGTGGTCAAGATCGCCCTGCTGATAACTGGTATAGGCCGTCTGTAACTGTGATTGGAGCGGATTTTCAGTGGTGACCTTTTCAATGCGCAGTGGTGCTGCAAGCGGCGCTTGCTGGACAGGTGGTGATATCTTTTTTTGCGTGAACGATGGGCTGTCGTTATTGACGTATTCAACCGTGGGGACCGGCGCTCGTTTTGCGCGGGCGATTACCACGGGCATTGCTTTCGGCGGGTCTGGTTGATTTACCGCCGCCGCAGATTGCGGTGTCGCTTCTTCAACCGCAACGTCAACTGCTGTTGGGAGGGTTGGCTCTATGGTAACCACAGCATTGGCATCGGTGACAACAGGTGACTGGTCATTCAAAGGTGGAACCGCTGCAACCCCCTCATGAACTGGGCCGGAAAGTAGCGCGTAGTAGTATCCCAACCCCAGACTTAGCAACAGTGCCACGGCACTCAAAAGATAACCTCGACCTATCCGGGGCTTGCCAATGGTTATCGGTACTTGCTGCCGTACGGTGATTTTTTCTGGTGTCACCACCACGGGTTGCAAGGCGGGTGATGGCGCTCTTGGCAGCTCTTGGCTGGCCGGTGGCAGCGGTGTCGCTACTACTGCGGCGGCGACTATTTTTTCCTCCGCTGCGGCGGGTTGTGGTGCTATTGCTACAGGCGGTGATTGTACTGATTCTGGCACTAGTTCTGGTTCTGGTTTTGATTCTGGCAAGGGGGCGGGCTCAACGGCGCTACTGGCTGTTTCTAGTGCTTCAATTTGGCCGATGGAAAAATCAAGAACCTCCATCTCTGGCGCATCGGTTGACTCAAGTGTTAATGGTTGATGCTGTGCGGGTTCGACTGTGCGAGCCTGTGGAGGCGGTGCCACATCAGCTGTTTTATTGTTATCGTCGCTAGCGGTTTTGGCCTCTGGCGGCGCGTTTCCGCTGTCACCGCTTTTAGCTTTAGCCTGTTCCGCTTTTTTTAGCGCCTTCATCAATAGGCTCATTTTTCGACTCCGACAATCTGCTTCTGTGCGGCAGTTTTTTGCGGTAGATAGTCGTTATAGTCCTGCATGTCCATGTTCGCACCGGCACCCTTGATGACTGTCGGCTTGAGGAATATCACCAGTTCCGATTTTGTGTAATTGTCGTCGCGGTATTTAAACAGTGCGCCAATCCAGGGTAGCTGCGACAGGATTGGAACACCTTGGCTGTTTTCGTTGGTTTTGTTCTGCATCAAGCCGCCCATCACCACCATCTGGCCGTTGGCAATCTGGAGCAGCGATTCCATTTCGCGCACTTGAATTTCAGGAATCAAATTGTCGAAACTGGCATTTTGCAAACGTGGTGCAGGGTCTGCGACATAGCCAGTAATCCGCGAAATGGTCGGCCGGATATTGAGCGTGATACTGTCCACATTGTTAATTTGAGGTGTGACACTCATCACCAGTCCCACCGGCACGGTATGAATGGCGCTGGTATAGGTGCGTCGTTCTGGGGTAGTTGTGGTTGCCGCTTCGATCTCTAGATCGACGGTGAAATAGACCTTTTCATCCACCACCTTGAGCAACGCTGTCTGATTGTTGAGCGCCATGATCTTGGGACTGGACAACACCTTCACATTACCGAATGCCTCGAGCATTTTTATGGTTGAAGAGTAGTTGCGACCGGAACTGCTGTTCTTTTGATAATTAAGCGAAAAGACTGGCGGAGTAGAGAGGTTGGAACCAGTCAGGTTTGAAATTGCCGTCAAGCCGCTGCCATTAGCCAACGCCTGCCAATCGACCCCGGCTTGGAAGTGGTCGCCCAGCTCCACCTCGACGATGGTCATCTCTATCAGTACCTGACGCAGAGCGCTGGCCAGAGTCTGATCCAAATATGACTGCACTTCCTGTTGTTTTCTGTCGGTGGCGTAGATCGCGATGACACCACTAATGGGGTTGACCACAACAGGCGTGGCGGTGGTGTTGGCACCGCCTTGCGTTGTGCCAATAATGGCCAGGATATTTTTCTCGATCACTTCCCAAAAATGATTTTTAGAAGAGTTTTTGACGCGGGTATTGGATAGGTTGCCACTGCCACTTGAAGCGGCACCTGCAACGCTGCCGCCGGCGGTGGCGACTTCAGTCGCTACACCTACTTCGCTGGTGCTTTCTCGATCCATGTTGACGTAGTCAACAGCGTAGAGACGCCATTGAGCGGCATCCGGTTCGAGCACCAGAGTGGTGCCATCGAGGTGATGGCGCAGCGATACCTGCTTAGCGATGCGATCGAGGATTTGCGGCAGCGTTTGATTGATGGCATTGAGCGTGACCACGCCGTCAATTGTCGGGTGAATATCAATATTGATCTTGGCGTCGCGGGCTAGGCTGAACAGCAGCTCCTTTACCGGCACGGCGTTGACGACCACGCTATAAATCTCCTGCTGTGGTCTGGTTTGCGGTGCCGACAAAACCGGTATTGCGCTGACCAGCGTCGGAATGTCGTCATTGTTTGCCGTTGCATTCGTCTGCAAATGTAATTCTGAGAGTGTGGGTGGCTTTGTTGCCGCGCAGCCATTGACCACAAGCGCCAGAAAGCAGGTGAGAAAAACATTTTTTAA
The DNA here is from genome assembly GCA_043755075.1 of Tenderia sp. (SeqCode). Taxonomy (GTDB): domain Bacteria; phylum Pseudomonadota; class Gammaproteobacteria; order Tenderiales; family Tenderiaceae; genus JAKFXL01. The sequence continues at coordinate 9,848 of JAYUTP010000042.1, read as the reverse complement.
CATCAACATTATCCGTTCCATCATTTACCACCCATGGGTTTAATCCATTAACCGGACACTAATCGCCAACAACGGACCGGGCTTCCGCTAATACGTTTTTTATATTGCGCAAATAGGGTTGATATTTCTTCAACCTAGGCGGCAGCGCTGCTAATGCTGTCCGCGCTTGAGAGGCTGTCGTGTATTCGCCCATCACTACATTGGTCACATTCTGGGCATCGGTACCGGCGCGATAAACAAACAGTTGTTGCAACATGCTTTCGTCGTCGTTTTCGGTTTGGGTCAGGAAGCGCTCCAATGAACGGGTGTCACTCGAGCGGTTGTGTAAAATATGTATGGTTAAATGGCTCGGGTCAGCAGTGGAAAACCAATCGGCGGAGTGCTGAAAACGTTGCTCCAGCAGCGATAACGCTTCGACATTGGCAACGGTCTGAGGCGGCTGCGTAATCACTGGTGCTACCGAGGTAATTGTTTGAGTTGCTATTGGAGTAACTGTTTGAGTTGCTGTTTGAGTTGCTGCGGGCGTGACGGCAGCCAGCGAATCGAGCTGTGCCCAGCCACCCAGACCCAGCACCATGAACAACGTGATCGCAGTGAGTAACACTGGGCGCAATAACACGCCACGTCGGATAAATTCACAGTCTTTCAGTGCTGAAATAACATGCCCAACGCCAACCGCTTGACTGCCCGAGGCGTAGGCGGCGAGGAGTGCTTTGTCGGCGATGATGTTGATGCGACGCATCAGACCATGGGAGTAGCAGGAGATTATCCAGGTCGCCAGCGGTGAAAATGTCAGGCCGCCGCGTGAGCCCGCCAGATGCAATCGGAAGCCTAAATAAGCGCCGATTTCATGTTTTTTTAGCGGCGGCAGATAAAAGCTGTTGGTGATGCGTTCTTTTATTTGCCGTACATGCGGTGCACTCAGTCCTACATCCAGTTCTGGTTGGCCGAACAGTACCACCTGCAAGAGTTTGTGGCGTTGTGTTTCGAGATTGCTGAGCAGACGAATCTCTTCGAGTGTCGCTAAGGGCATCCCTTGTGCTTCTTCAACAAATACCACTACCTGCCTGTTTTCGGCATGCCGCGCCAACAAATATTCCTGTAGCGCCTTCATGACCTTGAGCCGATTATCATCGGCGTTGATCGCTAGATCCAACTCAAAGGCAATGGCGTGAAGTACGTTTTCGGGGGCAAGACTGGGGTTGGCTAGGTAGACGATCTCAACGCTGTTTGGCAGCTTGTGTTCAAGCATGCGGCATAACATTGTTTTACCACTGCCGACTTCGCCAACTACCTTGGTAATGGCCTCGCCCTTGACAATGGCGTAGACCAGAGCATCGAGTATCACGCCGCGTTCGCCACCGGCGAAAAATAGCTCGGTATCAGGAGTGATCCCGTAAGGTGCCCGTGCCAGACCATAATATTCAAGGTACATTTAATTTATCCTCGTTCCATGAAGAATAACGCCGTGCTTAATAGCAGCATTACAGGCAATCCTATACCGGACGCAGACCGGTCATTAACCGGTAAGGTATCCACCCCGAAAAAATTTCTTTTCTCAGCACAGGTCATCGACCAGAATTAATTTTTCTTAAATAGTCGAGAGGTTTGAAAGATGGTTGATATGGCGTAGAGGGCGTGAATTTGCTACTGAAAACGAATTTTGTCCTGTTTTGGCGTGGGTATTGAGATGCTTGAAAAGCTCAATTTTGTTTTTATTTCAACCCCTTAATGGGAAACGTCTACAGGTCTAGTACCAAGGTACAATTTCACAAACACTCTTGTCGCAATAAAATCTCCCTAACATTAACAATCAACCGGGAGTTTTTTATGATCGCAGTAGTCAAGACCACTCTGTCAATTCACGGTCGCGTGAAAAAAGGTAGTTTCCACGCCATACTGGCAGCACTGACCCTGATCAGCGGACTATTCTGTAACATGGCTTCTGCGACCTATCTTCGTTACGACTACACGGCAACGGTCAATCAAATGGCCACTATCGACAATGGTGGCAGCGGGATAGTGTTCAATGTTGGCGACACTCTCACTGGCGAGTTCCGTATCGGCATGAATGGTGGTTCCACGTTTAGTTGGTACAACGACAGACTGACCTATAACGGCGCGTTGCAAGGTTTTAGCGCTAATGGCGACGGCCTCAATGCCGTTGGTAACGGTAGTGCCAGCGTGACGGTCGGCAATAATCGTCGTCTCACCAGATCGGGCACCGCCTGGGCCGACGAGTTCTTTGGCACACTCACCTCCGGCTTCGACAGTACAACACTTGGCGGCGGCTTGGCATCACTTGGCTTTAGCTTTTGGACTAATCTCCTTGCGCCAGCACCCACTGTACTGACCAGTTTGGCACTGCCCAATGAAGCGGCATTGATGAATTTCCCTTTTGACATGTTAACGGTATCGTTTATGGATGCCAGTTCGATCTCTGCTACCTTTAATCAGATAAAGGTGACTCAGGTTGATAGCGGGTTAGTTCAGGGCGCACTTCAAGACAGTGACTCGGCAAGTGTGCCAGAGCCGGAAACACTGGCGCTTTTGGCACTGGGCCTAATGGCTCTCGGCCTAGGTCGGCGCACTAAAAAAGATACGCTGATGCTGGCCTCCTGACACAAAAAAACTCAAGTAAAATAGTATCGATAACAGGGGCCATAAGGCTCCTGTTGTCATTTGAGCTAGAGGTGATTTTTAAACGCCAGTGCGAGCATGACGCGGTTTTCGATGCCGAGCTTTTGAAAGATATTGCTCAAGTGAGCCTTGATGGTGCGCTCCGTCACATCAAGCTGGCGGGCAATTAGTTTGTTATTTAAACCGTCGGTGACGAGTTTGGTCACCTCGCGTTCGCGTGCGGTGAGCTTTGACAGGCGCTTATTTTTTCCCCTTGTATCAGGCTTAGTAATCACTGCGCTGTCATTGAGATTGGCATTGAGGCTAGCGATGAAGCTGGCGATAAGACGCCGAGGCAACCAAGTCTCACCCATCAGCAAAGTGGTAACGGCTTTGCGTAACATCTTGTCCTCTAGCATCCAAGAACAGCAGCCGCGCACGCCGCAACGCAGCCACTCTAGATCGATCATCTCGGGTGGGCCGGCGGTTAGAACTAACACTGGCACGTTGCCGGGCATGCGGTTTAATTGCAGCAGCAGTGGGTCGCGGCCAGATTTAATCAAATGCTCGTCGCAAAGTATTATCGCTGGTCGGCAGACAATGCCGCTCTCGACAAAGTGCTCCAATGCGATACGATCATCAATGACACATTGGGGGTAGGCAGAGAGGATGGATGACCACTGATCTCGAATGCTTTTGTTGGCGCTGGCCAGCATCACCAGTGAATTCGATGACAAACCTGCTCGCTTCATGAAACAAATGTATCCATTGTTGAACAGTCCCGTTTATTGTTTTATTACTTAGCGGCAGACCCCGCTTCATTTTGAAATTTGCGTGCTATAGCACTTAAGTACAGTTGTCATCCGTCCCTCCTAAACCTATAGTTGATGCGTGATAACAAATGGTGTACGAATAGCTATGAATAACAGAGTGCTTTGCCTTAGTAACGATAATGGGCTTGCTGCTAGGCTAGGCACGCTGGATGGGCTTGATCTGAAACACGCTTCGCCCAGCCATGCGCAGACATGGTTGGAGAGTATTCATCCGGATGTTGTTGTTCTGGATATTCGGGACGATTCGGCCGCGCTGACGCGGATTGAGGCATTGCAACGCTGGCAGCCAGGAGTACGTATTCTGCTGATAGTGGATGAACAAGAAGACGACCAGGTGTTATTACGTTTTCTGTTTGCCGGTGTCGTTGGCTATATCACTCATCTCCAGGCACAAAGGTGCTTGCACACTACCATCGTGGCGTTACAGCAAAACCAAGCGTGGCTGCCACGGCAGATGGTTTCTCAGCTGATCGATACAATCACGACACTGAATAAAAACTAAGCAGGATACACAACGTGATCCCTGCGTTTAGTGATGCAAAGGTTATCGGGATAGGCTAACGCCTTGTCTGAAAATTTTGAGGGTTCCTTAGTACAGCTCTTTTATCTGCTGGGGGCTAAAATTTTGCAGCTTAGCGGTGGCGATCGGGCAGGGGGAGAGGTTGATGTTGCAGCAACGGGTGTTGTCTGTGGTTTGGCCGAGCAGAAGGTGTCTATCACCAAAAACGTAACCGTCATCCAGCACTCGGCCGTTATCCTCAGTGCCAATCTCTAGCAGGATGCGAAAATGCAGTTGCTGGATCTTTTCACTGCTCCAATAGAGTGCTTCGGCCGAGTGACCGTGGCGCATCGACGTCGTTCTAGCTTCATGCTGCCCGGCGTCTACCTACCAGACGCCGTAGCGGCCAGCACAGCAGTAGCCCCAGCAACATCAGTGGCGGGAGTGCGCCAGCCTTGTAGTTGTTTAAGCGTTCTTCATCAGTGATGGCGATGTAGAGTCCACTAGGGTCGACGATGACGCCGTTGATCACACCATCGGCATCGAACTCACCACCATCCACTAAGGTGACGCTGACCCGCTTTTCTAGGAAGGCGGCCTGAGTCTCCATATTCACCAGTGTGTTGTTACTGGTGTTGAATTTTGACCACAGGGCGCTTGTGGGTGGGATCTCGGGGAGGTAGAAAGTGACAGTGACACGCTCAGGTTCAACATCATTGACATTCAGGCCGCCGATGCGGAAATGGAACAGCCCATAAGGCATTCTGCCATTGTCGGTGATGGTACTTGGCAGTTCGCTGAAGGCGAGGGCGCTCAGTTGTTTGAAGGTGCCACGTGACGGCTGTACACCAATCACTGAGTTGTCGCCGGTATTGCGGATGGAGATGATGGTTTTTTCAGTGTCATTGCCTAAGGGGTCGCCATCACCGTCGGCATCAAAGCCAACGCGGACAAAATAGCGGTCATCAATGCCGTTATAGGTGGCGTAGTGATCACCCTCTGTGGTCATGGTGATTTCGACCGGATCCGACCATTCGGACCAGTAAACACCATCGAAATGGCGGGTACGGATCCAGTAGTGGCCGCCGACCTGTAGGATGCCGTCGGAGATGATGAGTTTTCGCACTTTCTCCTCCCCGGCGGCAGCGGTAGCCCCGGTCAGCAAATGCCGCAAAACACGTCCCTCTTTGGCAAAGGTTGAGGTGCTGTTGATCTGCCACTCACTTCGGTTTAGAAAGTCGGTGATGTTGTCAGTGGGGTCGTTATCACCGTTGTCGACAAAGGCATAACTATCGAAGCTGCGGCCGGTGAGCAGCAACGGCGCGGCGATAGGCTTGATGAGCGGTTTGACTGGCCGGTTATTTTGAAAGCTGGAGTAGATGGAGTTGGCGGCCAGTGGGTCGGTGCCATAGTCAATCTCCTCACCATCGGTGGCACCGTCGCCGTCGCTATCGCGATTGTTAATATGAGTACCTTTTTTGTACTCCTCTAGGTTGCTCAGGCCATCGCCATCGTTGTCTTTGGCCGCATCGCTGGCGTCTTTGGAGTTGAGCCCTGAGCCGATGGCGTCTTCGAACTCATCAGGTATACCGTCACCATCGGCGTCAACGTCGGCGTTGTCGCCGATGCCATCGCCATCGGTATCCTGCCATTCGTCACGATCGAGCGGGAATTTGTCATCGATATCAAGGACGCCGTCAGCATCATCATCGTTGTCGCAGGCGTCGCCTAATTCATCGCCACGGATGAAAATCTTGTTGGTAGGGATGAAGTTTTGGTCGGTATTGATCTGATCTTCATTGGCGATATTGGGGCAGTTATCAAATGAGGTGTAGATACCATCCGGTGAATTGGGTGTCGTGATGGTATTGCCGGTGGCAGGATCAATGGTGACTCTGACCTCATTTGGGTTGTCTGTTTCGTCGTAGGTGACCACAAAGGCGGCCCCTGCCTCGATGTCGTTATCGTCGACGCCGCTGGCACCAATCAGCGCCCGTTTGTGGGCAGCAATGGTATTAGTGGCAGCAATGGTATCAATGGCAACACCACTACCGAAGTAGTCATAACTCTTGCCGTTGCGGGGCATCATTGGCCGTTGCTGTACCCATGACTTGTCGGGCGCCTGGGTGAAAAGATAGACGGCACCGCTGTCGAGGTGCTGGCTGTCGTGATACTGGGCGCCCGCCAGTACAGTGGCGGAGCGTTGGCCCGTTACGCCATCGACGCTAAAGGTGAGGGCAACGGATTTGCCGAGGGTGTCGGTGGTGGCGCCATCGATGGCTTGAAGTTTCTGCTGCTGAACCCAGGTGGGGGTGCTGGTGAGGTCAGTGGTGGGGGTGTAATCAAAGATATACGCCGCCCCGGAGTTGATGCCCTTGCCATCGCTGCCGGGGGCACCGATGACCACGGCGCCATAGGAGGTGGTGATGCCATTGATTGCTTCATTGCGCGCGACCAGCGCGATACTGCTGCCGAACTGGTCGCCATTATTGCCGTCGCTGGCGGTCAGGCGGCTCTTTTCTGGCCAATTGCCATTGCTGTCGCGGCGGAACCGGTAGACCGCGCCGACGGCGTAGGTTTTGGCATCGGCCGAAGGGGCACCGACCATGATTAGGTCACCGGCCACTGCTACGCTGGTGCCAAAGGCGTCGTTGCCCTTGCTGTCAAAGCCGATGAGCTTGGTCTGCTGCTGCCAGATGCCGTTGACGAGCTCAAAAATGTAAGCCGCGCCGGTGTTGGCGAGTAAACTATTTTTATTGGCACCAGGGGCACCAACTACCAGACGGGTGGCGCTGCCGATGGTGACACTGCTACCGAAGGAGTGGTTGGTGCCAGCGGCGGTGGTAGTGGTGCCGGCGGTGGTGATGGTGGCGGTGAATTTGTCGGTTTGCGACCAGACGCCAGCCCCATTGCGCTGGAAGAGATAGGCCGCGCCGGCGTTGCTGTAGCCGCTGTCGCTTGCGCCGGGCGCACCGATCACGGCGAGATCGCCGAGAATGGCGACGCTGCTGCCAAATTTGGCCAGATTGGTGGCGTCGCTGGCCACCAGCTTGGCTTTTTGCACCCAGTTGCCACTGCCGGTTTTCTCGAAGATATAGGCGGCGCCGCTGCTGGTATTGTTGCTCTTGCCATTGACTGCCCCAACGATGACATAGTTGCCGGAGATGGCGACGCTGCCGCCTAAGTTATCGTTAAGGGTGCCGTCGTTGCTGATCAGCTTGGTGTAGCTGGCGGCGAGATTGGGTTTGTCGGTGGCGTCATCAATGCCAGTACCGGCGAGGTATTCATCCAGATTGGTGTAACCGTCACCGTCTTTGTCCGGGGCGGCATCGTTGGCATTGAGCGGATCCAGCCCAAAGGTCAGCTCGATGCGATCGGGGATGCCGTCGTTGTCGGCGTCCGGGTCGATGTTGTCACCCAGGCCGTCGCCATCGGTGTCGAGCCACTCGCTTGGGTCATTGGGGAAGATGTCTGTGCCGTTGAGGATGCCGTCGCCATCAATATCAGGGTCACACGCATCGCCAATGCCATCGCCATCAAGATCGGCCTGTGTGGGGTTACTAAGGCCAACACAGTTATCGAAGGCGTCGGCGATGTTGTCGTTGTCGTTATCGATATTGATGCTGCTGAGATTAACGGAGTAGGCCGCCCCTGCGCCGTCACCATTGTCATCGACGCCTGGGGCGCCCACCAGCAGCCGGTTGATGCTGGCCGAGTAGGCGATGCTCTGACCAAAATAGTCGCCGGACTGGCGGTCGTGGCTCTGTAACTTGCCGTTGTAGGTCCAGACGTTTGAGATAAGCCGGTAGATGTAGATGCCGCCGGAGTTGCTGGTGGTGCGGCCGCTGGACCAGGGGGTGCCGATCATCACGGTATTGCTGTCGGTCATCAAGGCGCTGTAGCCGAAGAAGAGTTGCGCGCTAGCGTTGGCGGCGGTGAGTTTGATCTGCTGTGTCCAGATGCCGCCGCTGAGTGTGAAGAGGTAGGCGGCCCCGGAGTTGGCCCCGGTGTCGCTGACGCCGCTGGCACCCACCACCAGGGTGGTGCCATTCAGCGCTACGCTGGTGCCAAAGTAGTGGCCACCCTCACTGCCGATGAAGCTGGCGGTTTGGCTCCAGGTTGCGCCGCTCCCCTCGAAGACATAGGCCTTGCCGGTATTGGCCCCCTTGCTGTTAACGCCGCTGGCGCCGATGACGGCGCGCGTCCCTTCCACGGCGATGCTGCTGCCAAAAAAGTGCTGGGCGGCGCTGTCGCTGCCACGCAGGGTTGCCTGATAGTCCCAGCGGCCAGTGCCGCTGTTGCGGAGATACACATAGACGGCACCGGCAAAGCTGCCGGTGCCACTGACAGGTTTGGTGCCGGGGGCGCTGATCAGCGCGGTGTCGCCGGAGACGACGATGCTGTTGCCAAAGCCCTGATTGGCGTGGCTGGCAGTGCCACTGTCTACGGCGCTGAGGGCGTGGATAAAGGTGCCGCTGGCGTTGTAGACGTAGACAATCCCGGCATTGTTATCGCCATTGGCGCTAATGAGGATGTCGTTGCCGCTATTGGCCAGCGCGACCGCCTTGCCAAGACGGGTGTGGACGCTGCTGGTGGGAATGAAGTTAATGCTCTGTGCCCAGCTGGCGCCGCCGTCGGCGCTGGTGAAGAGGTGGGCGCCGCCCAGGTGGCTGGCGCTGAGGTGGCCGTTGGGGGCACCAAAGATCGCGGTTGAGCCCAACACGGCGATGCTGGAACCCATGCCGTCGCCACTGCTGCCGTGTTTGGTGACCATCTTGAATTGCGGGGGTTGGCGTTTTGGACTGGCGGGGGTGTCATTGATATCAATCGGTGATGAACCCGCGTGGTACTCGGTCAGATTGCTGAAACCATCGCCACCGTTGGTGTCGTCATCGTTGCCAGAGTCGGCAATTTTGTCTTTCAGGCCATATTTGATCTCGATGCGATCGGGAATGCCGTCGTTGTCATCATCAGGGTCGCGGTTGTCGCCGACGCCGTCGCCGTCATTGTCTCTCCATTCACTGGGGTCTTGGGGGAAGAGATCGGTATTGTCGCCGAATCCATCGCCATCACTGTCTTGCCACTCGGCCCCGTCTTTGGGTTTGAAGTCGTAGCTATTGAGCACCTTGTCGCCATCGATATCATCGTCACACAGATCGCCGATGCCATCGTCATCAAGGTCGTCCTGTGACAGGTTGGCGACCAGTAAACAGTTGTCTACAGTGTCGAGAATCGTATCGTTGTCGTGGTCGAAATCATCAATATCCTTTATCCCATCGCCATCATCATCATCATCGCAGGCATTCCCGAGCCGGTCGGTATCCCAGTTCGCCTGGTCCGGGTTGGGTACCAGCAGGCAGTTGTCAATTTGGTCAGGGATGCCGTCGTCATCGGTGTCTTTCCAGTAGCGCTTGTCAAGCGGGTACATATCCAGTGGCTGGCCGTTTGCATCCCGGTCGTTAACGCCATCATTGTCGTCGTCAGGGTCGGCGTTATTGCCGATGCCATCGCCGTCGGTATCTATCGATTCATTCGGATTGTGGGGGAATGCGTCACGGCTGTCGGGAACATCATCGTTATCGTCGTCGATATCGCAGGCGTCGCCCTCGGCATCACCATCCCAGTTCTTTTGTGTCGGGTTTTTTACCAGCGGGCAGTTGTCTTCGACGTTGGGGATGCCATCGCCATCGCGGTCAGGGTCAGCATTGTCGCCAATGCCATCACCATCGGTGTCGAGCGTTTCGGCGGCGTTGTTGGGGAAGGCGTCGCAGGCATCCCCGAGGCCGTCGCTATCGCTGTCAGTTTGCAGCGGATTGGCGATGGCGGGGCAATTGTCGGTGTTGTTGCCAATGCCATCACCATCGGTGTCGAGTGTTTCAGCAGGGTTGATGGGGAAG
>JAYUTP010000041.1:0-7884 GCA_043755075.1 Tenderia sp. (SeqCode) | reverse complement strand
CGACTAATGATGCTGTAAAGGTACTGCAGGATCCGGCTGATTCCATGCAGGGGTTCCCCCGTGACAGCTCGGGGGTGATTGACTGGGTGCAGGTCTTGGATAATGGGGTGGTTGATCCTCGTAAAGGCCTTTTTGGCGATGAAGAAATGCACACGGTCGATTTTGACGTGATCTTCAAAAATACAGGTTCAATGCCCTTTGTCCGTTTCCCGCATCGCCAGCATACCGAATGGTTGACCTGCAAGAACTGTCATCCAAGAATATTTTTGCCGCAAAAAGGTGGTAATCCCGTCACTATGTCTGGGATTATGCAGGGTAAATTTTGTGGCATTTGTCACGGCAATGTGGCGTTCCCTCCAACCAAGAATTGTGGCCGATGTCACTCAGTCTCGCGCGATACAGTCGGTTTAAGGTAGCTGTGTGTCTGCTCGGCGCGCTGCAGCTGTTTGGCTGTGTCGGGCCGCGACAAGCGCAAACGCCAGTTGTTGTCGATGATCGAGCGGCGGCTGAGTTGGCTGAGCTGTTCGATGACGGCGAGTCCATCTTGCCTAAAGCCGTCACAGAACCCGAAAAGCAGCTGACCCCGTTCACTGATGATTTTTTGGATCAGCCAAGTGTTTCTTTAGCGCCTTTAGCTGTAGTGGAGTCATCAGTTGAGGTCTATCACTGGGACGTGATTGCCGGTGGGGCTATCGGCAATTTTATAACGGGAACAGTAGGCAGTAGGTTGCAGCGTCCGGTAGCGGTGGCTGCACGCGGCGACTATGTCTATATCGTAGATCTTGGCTTGGATGCTGTTCTCCGCTATGACCAAGCAAGTGGCCGACTAAGCTCAGTTCTTGATTTGAAGGTGGCAGTCACAGGTGAGGTTGCAGATATCTATGTTGCCAATGATCTTTCATTTTATATCACTGACACAGATGCTGGCCGTGTACTGCAATACGATCAAAGTGGTCAGCTGGTTCAGGTTTTCAGTAGTTACTTCAATTTAACCAAGCCCGTTGCTGTCAATGTGCTGGAGGGCGGCGACGTGATAGTGGCCGATGGCCATTTTGATCACCTTCTCCATTTCAATAGCGCTGGTCAGTTGTTGGCCACGTATGGTGGGCGTGGTGAAGGGGCCGCGGAATTTACTAATATCACCAGCATGGCGCTAGGGCCAGACGGTTTTTATGTTGGCGCTCGTGTTGGTCGTCGTGTTCAGGTAATGTCATTGAATGGTGACTATAGCTACTCATTTGAAAATGGCCGGGTAGTGTTCCCAGCGGCGATTGTGGTAGACCGGAATAATCGCAGTTATGTGGCCGATATGATGGATAATCAAATTAAGGTTTTTGATCGCGGCCGTTTGATTGCCACCATCGGTGGTGCTGGTACGACTCCAGGGAAGTTTATGCGGGTAACTGACATGTGGCTGGATGAGCGCTTTCTTTACATTGCTGACAGTCTGAATGCCCGCATCCAAGTGGCACGGCTTGTTCCGGAGGGGGTTCCCGGATTGGTGACAGAGCCTTTTCCTCGATAATGAACGAGGTGCGCTATTTTTCTTTGGCGCTACTGGTGCTGGTGCAGGGGTGTGCGCAGATCCCTGCGCAGTTTCGTTACCACCCTGATGAATCTAAGGTTGCTGAATTGGTCTGGCCCTCTGCGCCGGATATTGCTCGTTATGGTTATGTTGGTCAACTAACGGGGGAGGATAACTTTTATCGTCCCGGCGAAAAGACTGCAAATGTGGGTGCGAGGTTTCTGCGTTGGGTTGTGGGTTTGGGGGAGCACTCAGCTAGCCCAGTCGTGCTGCAACGTCCGCAGGCGGTGATTGGTTCGCCAGATGGGCGCCTCTATGTAAGTGACGTGAGTCGTCAGGCAGTATATATGTTTGATACTACGCAGGCACGGCTTGAGGTGTGGCAGTATGCTGGTGAAGAGATGCGCTTCATGCTGCCAATTGGGATGGCGTTAGGAAAAGACGGTGAGCTGTTGGTCGCTGATGCGGCGCTCAAATTTGTTGTGCGATTAGGGCAAAATGGCCAGCCGCTTGGTCGCATAGGTGAGGGTCAGCTAAAACATCCTGCAGGAGTGGCGCGGGACCCTCTGCGCGGGCGTATTTACGTGGCTGATCGTGGCGACAATATCATCAGGGTGTTTGATGATGCCGGTTTGTTGCTGAGTACTCTGGGCGGTTTTGGCGAAGCACCGGGAGAGTTTAATGGCCCCACTTACCTAGATTGGCGTGATGATAGGCTCTATGTTACAGATACGCTCAATTCACGTATTCAGGTTTTTTCGCCGGAAGGTGATTTTATCTCGATGTTTGGGCGTCGCGGCCTCTATCTCGGCGACTTGCCTCGTCCGAAGGGGGTGACGGTTGATTCGAAAGGTAATATTTATGTGGTGGAATCGTATTACGATTATTTGTTAGTATTCAACCCGAAGGGTGAGTTATTACTGCCTATTGGCGGGTCTGGATTTGAACTGGGGCAGTTTTTTCTTCCTGCTGGGGTATGGGCGGATAGTAATGACCGTATTTACGTTGCGGATACCTTTAATGGCCGCGTAATTATTTTTGAATATCTTGGAGATGGGGATGGGGTTGATAAAGTGGAGAATGAGGGCGCTGCTGTGCGGGGCGTTGATACTCAATAGTCTCCTGATCAATAGTGCCCACGCCGAAATCATTTCGGATATTCGCAACACCAAGCATAACTTTTCGGCAGCAGTGGTGCCGGCGCTGCCGCCCGATAGCAGTCGCACAGTGCAAGCGAGTAACGAGTCACAGATCTGCGCCTTCTGCCACACCCCTCACAAAGCTACAAATCAGCCGATGGCACCGATGTGGAATCGTAAGCTCACCGGCCGGACCTACACACCGTACAGCTCTACCTCCATTGATGCGATCGATCTGGGGCAGCCCAATACCAAGTCAAAACTCTGTCTCTCTTGTCATGACGGTACCCTGGCGATTGGCACTGTAAACGTGCTGAATCGCCAGGAAGACCCCACCATTAAAATGGTAGGTACGCGTGCTGATGGCACAATACCCGCTGGGCTTGGGGAGCGTAGCGGTTTTACCCGCCGCCTAGGTACTGATTTGACCAACGATCACCCCATTTCCTTCACCTATGACACCAGTCAGTCTGTGCGCGATGGTGAGTTGCGTAATCCAGCGGCTGAGAATTTTCTTGGCGAGCGTCGTGCGGGGGGGCATAAGCCTCTCATTCCGCTCGACGACAATCAGGTGGAGTGTGTCTCCTGCCATGATCCACATGTGCGCAATACCAATGGTGAAAACATCAAATTCCTGCGCGCGAATCGTTTCCAACAGGCGCAGCCTATCGAGGGAACCTTTGATCAGGCCAACGATATTATTTGTCTCGCCTGTCATGAGAAGTCTGGTTGGGCCAATTCAGCGCATGCCAACCCCGCAGTAGCCGATGAACGCTATACCGACGGCGCGGCTCAGGTCCGTGAATTTCCGAAAAACATCCAAGTTTGGCAGGCAGCCTGTCTCAATTGCCACGATACGCACACGGTGCAAGGCTCGCGTCGTTTATTACGTGAAGGGACGGATGATGAGGGGCACATGACCACCGCGGGTGTCCGTGTCAAGCAGGGCGGCAAGGCGGCTATTGAAGAGACCTGCTACGCCTGCCACTCCGCTGACGGCGGTACCTTACAGGGGCAGAGTAATCGCCCAGGTTTTGAGGTGCCGGATGTCAAGACAGACTTCACCACCATGCGTATTCATATGCCGATTGCCAGTAAGGATCAGCCTGCACAGGAGGAGCGTCACTCCATCGGTACTGAAACCCGTTTTGTTAAAAGCGGCGTGGACTTCACGGAGTCGCCGCAGCGTATGGGCAAAGGTGATCTTTCCAATCGTCATGCCGAGTGCACTGACTGCCACAATCCACATCGTGTCATCAAAAATCAGCGCTTTAATGATGATCCGGCGCATCCCGCAGACGAAGGGACTCATAACCACACTGCCGCAGAGATTGCGGCAACGCCTGAGGGGATGCATACCAATATTGCTTCCGGAGTGTTGCGTGGTATCTCGGGGGTGGAGCCGAAGGGCTGGCCTTTAACCGAATTTACCAGCGAACCGATTAGCTTTGATGTCAAACGTGGCGACGCTAGTCCTGGCGCTAACACGGCAGTCGATTCAGCCTATGTCACGCGTGAATATCAGATCTGTATGAAGTGTCACAGCAACTATAGCTATGATACTCCACCGCCGTTGGGGGCTAACCATTCGGGTGGTACGCCGGCCGGGACTAATAGCCTCTTCAGTTACACCAATCAGGGGATGGAGTTTCAGTCTCCTGATAGCCATAAAGGTGGGACAACCTCACGCTCGCCGTCTGGTGCTTACAATGCGCCTACTGACACTTGTCCACAGATTAATACCGGGACGTTGCAAAACCCGCAGCCAGAGCCTGGTTATCGGGATCCTTATGGTAACTGTGTCGATTTCACGACCGATAATCATCGTGCCTGGCATCCAGTCATGACGGAAACGGGGCGTACTGCTGGTCCTGGCTCGACACCTGGGGGTGTCCGCAGTGCCAGTTCCAATGATTGGATATCACCTTTCAATGCTGCAGTTGGGGTGCAGACGATGTATTGCACCGATTGTCACGGTTCCGATACTGAGCCCGGCACTGCTGTGCCGCGCGGTGGTGAGCAGGGCAGTGTCTGGGGGCCGCACGGCTCCAATAATGACTTTTTGCTGAAGGGGCCATGGAGTGATGAGACGGGACAGAACACCCCGGAAGGGCTCTGTTTTAAGTGTCATAACTATAATTTTTATGGCAAGAAGTTCCCGTCTGGGCCGATCCTTATTGGTCAGACTTCAAAGAGTGGTTTCAGCCGTAACTCTGGTGGAGGCTCCTGTCTTTCTGTGCCTGATTACAATCTGCACACGGGGCATGCTCAGGATGCGCAGGTATTGAACTTCCGCTGTAATTATTGCCACATTGCTATCCCACATGGCTGGAAAAATAAAAACTTCCTCGTCAACCTCAATGATGTGGGTAAAGAAGTGGGGCTGCCCAGTGGTGGCAATCAGGTTCGCAATAGGACTAGCGCCCGTTATTATCGTGGCCCTTACTACAACGGTTCGGTGCTTAAAGTGGTGCGTTTCCGTCAGAGTGGAGAATGGACGCACGCCAGTTGTGGCTCCGCAGGTCCGCCGGGTAACGGTTGGGTTGGTGGTAACAACAACGATGGCAACATCCCTTGGATGACACGTCAAGGGGCTGGTGGCGAGGCGTGTAACCTACTGCCATGATGGCGCTCTTCTGCAGGGCGGGGCGGCGGCTGGCGTCGCCCCGCCTGACACTGGTGGGCATGGTGCTGATGGCTGGGGGGGCCGGATTGAACTATGGTAACCCCACCAGCACGTCTGTCTGGGCGCTGGTTGCGCCGCTCGCCTTTCTCGCCATTAATCTGTTAGCTGCGATACTGTTTAAGCCTCGAATCAATCGTCGTGGTGGTCTGCTGTTGTTCCACATTGGGTTGCTTTCAATCGTCATCCTTGCGGCCATTGGCCGCCTTACCCTTTATGAGGGGCACGTTGAGATGCTGAGTGGCGAACCATTTACAGTGGCGAGTGTTATCGATCCACGCCAGGGACCTTGGCATCGTGGGGAACTGGCGGCAGTACAGTTTGTCCAAGGGCCGTATACCGTCGACTACGCTTCGCAGCTGAAGCGTGGTCAAACACGCAGTCAAGTGGCGATTCCCGATGGTCGTGGTGGCTGGACAGAGCAGGTAGTGGGCGATGATACGCCGCTGGTCATCAATGGCTATCGCTTTTACACCAGTTTTAATAAAGGGTTCGCGCCGCTCCTGACGTGGACTCCCGAGGGTGGTGAGCCGGTAACCGGTGCTGTGAATATGCCGTCATACCCGCTTTTCGAATACAAGCAGGATAACCGCTGGACCCCGCCCGGAAGTGATGAGATCAAACTCTGGTTACGGCTGGATACAGGCTACACGCTCGATGCCCCGTGGCAGCTGGATGGTCGTAACGCCAAAGGGGTGTTGGTGGTCAATAGCGGTGAACAGCGTCTGGAGTTACAGCCTGGCGATGAAGTTGAGCTTAGCGGTGGTCGCCTACGTTATGAGTCACTGAACAGCTGGATGGGTTACAAGATATTTTATGACCCAACCCTGAAGTGGCTCTTTGTCGCCGCCATGTTGGCGGTGGTTGGACTGGCGCGCCACTATTGGAGTAAATTTGATGAGCAGCCTCTGTAAGAGCCCATACATTGCTGTATGACACGGCGCTAGCAAGATAAGGACAAGTCAGTAAATATATGATTGAAGCAGCAGAACTCCCTTGGCTCTGGGCCGGGTTAAGTGCCTATGCAGTCGCGACGATATTGGCTATTCGTAGCGTGCGGGTGATGGCCAACAATGAAGCTGCCAGCCCGCCGGTACGCAGCAATGAGCGCTGGTTACTGATGGCGCTAGTCATCGGTGTACTGCTGTTGGCTACCTCGCTTGGGGTACGCTGGGATAGACTCGGCCACGGGCCATTTATCAACCTTTTTGAGCTGCTCATCAGTCAGCTCTTTAGCCTTGGACTGATCTTCGCACTGGCCTACTGGCGGGCACCTGCGATCCGAGCCAGTGCTGTGGTGGTAATGCCGCTGATCTGGGTTTTAGGAGTATGGGTGTTGGCCCTGTCACCCGCCGATAGTCACTTTCCCCCCACCTATAATAACAACTGGCTCTGGGCCCACGTCGGCTTTGGGAAGATCTTTCTCTCTTTCTGCTTAATAGCGGGTGGTTTGGCCGGAATCATTCTGCTGCGCGCCATTCCCCGTTTTAGCCACTGGTTTGCCCATATGAGCGATGTGGCACTGGATCAGATGGCGTGGCGCTTTATGATGTTGGCGCTAGTATTTGATAGCTTGATGCTGATTGCAGGTGCCGTTTGGGCCCAGGATGCATGGGGTCGCTACTGGTCTTGGGATGCCTTAGAGACCTCCGCCTTTATGACCTGGCTCTCTATCGGCGCGGCTATCCATGTTCGTCTCACCTACAAAATTCCGCTACGCATCGCCGCCTTTGTCATTATGTTCATCTTGGCGTTGGCCTTCGTGACCTATTTTGGCACGCCTTTCTATAGTGAAGCAGCCCACAAAGGGGTGGTCTAATCGTGAGCACGACAACAACAGAAACCCTGCTGGATAAATCTGCCAGCGTTATGGTTCTGCTGCTGCTGGCCGTCATGGTAGCAATGGTGGCTGGCTACGCCCAACGCCCCGAGTTTGTCTTTCAGCGTGCTGAACCGGTGAAGATGGCTGATGCCGCTAGCGACCCCAAGGGCCATGCCCAGCAATATCGCCTGCAGGAACTCGACGAGCGTTTTCAGCAGGCGATTGCCATGCTCCACGCCAAACAGTACGACTTCGCCATCAAGGCGCTGCACCGTGTGATTGAGCTGGCGCCAAAGATGCCTGAAGCCTACGTCAACATGGGTTTTGCCCTCATTGGCAAGGAAAACTACAAGGCCGCCGCTGATTTTTTTAATGTCGCCATCGAGATCAAACCCTATCAGGCCAACGCTTACTGGGGGCTTGCCACCTCGCTCGAACAGCTCGGTGACATCGAAGCGGCGCTGGGTGCTATGCGTACTTTTATCCACCTCTCTCCACCCAACGACCCGTTTGTACGCAAGGCGCGCTCGGCGTTGTGGGAATGGGAGTCCACCCTCAAGCGTGGTCCGTTGCCCGAGAATGAAAAAGAGTGGATCGACCGCAACAGCAAGGCGTGGGTCGAGCGTAACGGCCCTGAAGCGGATAGCCCAGCACTACCGGATAATCACATTACGGTGAAGTGAAGTTGGAGGCACGACTTTGCATGCAGTTTTAT
>JAYUTP010000040.1:0-4717 GCA_043755075.1 Tenderia sp. (SeqCode) | reverse complement strand
CATCATCTCCAGCCCTGCCGGGATTATGCCCGCCGCGATGATGGCCCCCACGGCCTCCCCCGCTTTAGCAATATCATCAAACGCCGCCAGCACCACCTGGGCGCGTTCGGGTCGGGACAAGAGCTTAACCGTCACCTCGACGATGATGCCGAGCATGCCCTCGGAGCCGGTCATCAGCGCCAACAGATCATAACCCGCGGAATCGAGCGCCTCGCTGCCGATGGTGAGTAGCTCGCCATCGACAGTGACGATCTTCAGCTGCAACACATTGTGCACCGTGAGGCCATACTTCAGGCAGTGCACGCCGCCCGAATTCTCCGCCACATTGCCACCGATGGTGCAAGCGATTTGCGATGAGGGATCGGGGGCGTAGTAAAGGTTATGCGGCGCAGCCGCCTCGGAGATTGACAGGTTACGCACGCCCGGCTCAACCGTGGCCATGGCATTGGCCACATCAATGCTGATGATGCGTTTGAACTTGGCCAGACTCAGCAGCAGCGCATCTTCCCGTGGCAGCGCACCACCCGACAAGCCAGTACCCGCACCACGAGCAATAACCGGGACTTGCGCCTCATGACAGATGCGCATAATCGCCTGCACTTGGGCCACCGTCTCCGGCAATACCACCACCAATGGCAGCCTGCGATAAACCGAAAGGCCATCGCATTCATAAGGGCGTAAATCTTCCGGATCGGTCAGAACCGCATCATGGGGCAGTAGCGCTGCCAATTTTTTGATCAAGGATGAGTGTCGAGATGGCGATAATTCATGAAGCAATTCCTGATGCACAGTATTGTGTCCATTCCATAGTTGATCAAATTAGTAGGATTTTTTATCTCAATTAGTTTGAAAGGTCAATTCCAGATGGTAAGCATCCGCTATATAAGCAGATATTTTTGCTCCCCAGCGAGGTTGTACAAAATACGAGGACTGTATAACGCCCGAGATACAAATGATGATATGTTGCCTCAACACAGTGGCGAGAGTGACTATTCTGATCGATAATCACGAATAGTGCACTTTGATGTATCATTTGGCCTTTACTATTTTGACTGAAAATCAACAACAAACGCCCACACATACTAGGAGTTATGAATGACCATTTTAGTGATAGGAGCAACTGGCGGCGTAGGCAGCGATGTGCTGGCGGGTTTGGTTAGCCGTGGCGTAAGTGCTCGCGGCATGACGCGCTACCCCGCCAAACTGGACAAGATGCCTGCGGGCGCCGAAGGATGTGTGGCTGATTTGACCGCCCCGGGTAGTTTGACTGCGGCCTTCAAGGGTGTTGATAAACTCTTTTTGATGACCCCGTTGAGCCAAAACGAGATTCAGTCGGGACGTAACGCCGTAGCGGCAGCTAAGGAGGCTGGGGTTAAACGTGTTGTGCACTTGTCTGTGCCGCTGCCTGCCGGTGCTGAACAGATCCCTCATTATCGCTCCAAAATTTTTATCGAAAAAGCGCTGAAGGAGAGTGGCATGACTCACACCATTCTGCGTCCCAACAATTTCTTCCAGAATGATTTCTGGGGCAAGACAGCCATCATGGCCTATGGCAGCTATCCGCAACCGATCGGCAATATCGGCCTGAGCCGCGTGGATTCGCGCGATGTGGCGGATGCGGCGATCAATGCACTGTTAAATGATGGCTTTGAAAATCAGGAGTTTCTCCTCAATGGTCCTGATGTACTGACCGCCGACCAGACGGCCGGAATCTTTGCGGCGCAGCTGGGACGTGAAATCCGTTACGGCGGTGATGACTTGGAAGCGTGGGCCAAACAGTCACAACACATGATGCCACAGTGGATGGTGAGTGACTTTAAGGTGATGTACCAGTACTTTCAGGCCCATGGCCTGATTGCATCTGCCGAAGCGCTGGAGAAACAGAAGGCGATCATCGGCCATGAGCCACGCACCTTTGCTGCCTTTGCCGCAGAAATGGTTCGCTCCTGGAACCAGGATTAATTAACCCCTACCCTCTCCCGTTCTGGGAGAGGGTATTTTCCCCTACAACAATCCCTTTGCCGTCAGCTCATCCTTAAGATAAGCGTAGTAAATAGCCGCAGCAATAATACCGGGGATGCCGAAGAGTGCTTCCATCACCAGCATGGCAATCAGAATCTCCCAGGGACGGGCGCGGATCTGGCTGCCAATAATCTTGGCGTTGAGGAAGTATTCGATCTTGTGAATCACGATCAAATAGAGCAGTGAAGCGCCAGCAATATAAACCGAGTGACTCAAACTCACCACTACAATGACTGTGTTGGACATCAGATTACCGGCCACGGGAATCAGCCCGAGTATAAAGGTAACTGCGATCATGGTCTTCACCAGCGGCAGCTCAACACCAAAGAGTGGCAGCACTACCGCCAGATAAATGCCGGTAGCGATGGCATTGATGGTGGCAATCTTAATCTGGGCAAAAACAACATTGGAGAAGGCGTTACCGAGACGTTTGGCCCGCTCCTCCAAGGCACGCGCCAGTGGCCTGAGGGTGGCCGTGTTGCTGGCTTCGCGCAGCGAGACCATGGCACCGATGATGATGCCAATAAGAATCTGCGCTGTGGTGATGCCGGCATTTTTACCCGCCCCCTTCAGCTCAACGGCATGCTCACGCAACCAGGCAACCAGTTGTGCCTGCATGTCATCCACGTTAACCGGCAGGTACTGAACCATAGCGGCGGGCAGTGCGGCGCGGGAGGTTTCGAGAATCTCCGCCATCTTGCGCAACAGCTGTGTCAGCGTCTCTTCACCGGTACTGAAAAAAAGTACCAGCGCCATGATGATGCCAACCACAACTGCGGTGACCATGGTTGCCAGCAGGGCCACCACCACCAGCCGTGCCCGTTTACCATGCAGATTTTGCAGTTTGATATGCGGTGCCAGGGCGTGCACCAACTGAAAGACCAGCAGCCCGGCCAGCAGTGCCGGGACCAAATTGACCATTAATATCAGTATCAACGCCAGCGCCACAAGCATATAGGAGGCAATTTCACAACGCCGCCGCAGCTGTTCATCAACCCTGTGTATTGTCAGCGCATCACTCATTGCAGCTTCTCCCCCGCCTTGCGGTAGCCCATCTCAATCATCTCATTGGCGCGATCAAACTCTAGGGTTCGACAGCAGCTGCGGGGGATCTCGATGGTAATGTCAGGAGGATAAGCGGCCAGCTTCTGGCGAGCGATGCTGCCCTGCATGGCATCAAAGGATTGGTAGGCAATGTCATACATGTCGAATTCACGCTCGCTGCTGCCGGAGAATGTAGGGGTGATACTGGCGATAAAGTTATTGATGACCTCACGGATGGGCGATGGCTCCTCCGTCTTTTTCACAACGTTCTTGTTCTGATTGAGTAGGCCATTGCCCGCCGCCGCACAAAGATTAACGGCAATGATAAGGTCGGTCTCATCACCAAAGACCGGCCCTATCGGCACCGGATTGACGACACCGCCATCGATCAATGTCTGCCCCTTGTAGCTGAAAGGCGTAAACAGCAGCGGCAGCGAGATGGAGGCGCGGATCGCCTCGAAGATCGGCCCTTTTTTGATCCACACCTCCTTGCCGGTCTTGATGTTAGTGGCGACGGCGGTAAAGGCAATGGGCAGATCTTCGATCATGGCATCACCGACCAGCGTCTTAAGCGCGTTGATGATCTTGTCGCCCTTGATTAGACCACTGCGGTCAAGGGCCGGATCGAGCAGCGCCAGGATGTCACGGCGATTGATGGCGCGAACCCACTGCTCAAACGTGTCGAGTGCGCCGATGGCGTAGATGCCACCAATCAACGCACCGATGGAGCAGCCGGAGATCGATTTGATCTCGTAGTTGTGCTCTTCCAGCCAGCGGATCACGCCAATATGGGCAAGGCCGCGCGCGCCACCGCTACCCAATACCAGCGATACACTCTTTTTCTGTGAGGACATCCAATGATCTCAACCATTACGTGGTGCGCACATTACGTGAGGCGCTCGTTTGGGGCAACTCCCCAATGAAAACCATCAGCAGCCGATGGCCAAACGGCGTTACTAGATGCCCGCAATAAATAAGAATATGGTTAAAAAAGTCAGCATTACTAGCTGATCCATAACAATTAATAGGAAAATAAATATTCCTCACCCCATGACGCTGCTTGATTAGTGCTGGCGTCTTGTCCATCATAGCGAGCGTTAATAACCTTAAGAGAACACTTTCAAATGGCTGCAACTGTTGAAGAACTGACAATCGAGTATGAAGAGGAAGGTCAGGAACTGGTCAAAGAGCTGGATAAGAAGGTTCTGACTAAAGGCGCTTGGGCAACCCTGATCTATCGCTATCAGGAGTGGGATCCCAAGAAAGAGGAGTTCAGCAAGGAGCGTTATACCATTCGCCGCTATCAGAAGCGCAATGGCGAATATATGCAGAAATCCAAGTTCAACATCTCCAGCGCCGACCAAGCCCGCGACATCATCGCCGCCCTGCAGGAGTGGACCAAGGAGTAATCACTCCTCCGTGATCTGCGTGGTTGATCATAAAGGGGCTACGGCTCCTTTATCTTTTTCTAGTTCCCTTACGATGTGAATAGTTTTGCCGTGGTGTTTTTTTAACCACCCCGCTGCAACCCGCGTGTAACAAAGGCTGAGCAGAGTCGCACCCAGATCGCCCACACAGTTATCCACAGAATGTGTGCATAAGCGAACTGTTAGGCCAGCTTGATTGGATTGCCACGTCCGAGAAACTCTCT
>JAYUTP010000039.1:0-3049 GCA_043755075.1 Tenderia sp. (SeqCode) | reverse complement strand
CGCAACGGTTACTGCGCCGGACTCAAGATTGACTTGGGTGACGGTGGCTACATCGGCTTTGAATCAGAACAGCGACATCAGCGGGGCGGAAGGCTCTATTTTGGCAGACACTACGATCTTTAAAACCCAAGGATCTTTAAAATCCAAGCCCCAACTTAAGGTTGTAAGAGATAACCTCGCCCACCGTGTCACGCTCCAGCGCCACCTGCAAGCCGCCAGGGGTAAAAGAGAGTCCGACGAAGGTCCGGTCCTCCACCAGCTCCACCTTATCCAGCACCCCTTCTGCATTCCCCATGGGGGTGTTCACGGACCAGACACGGCCAATACCCGCATATGGGGTCAGAAACAGAAACCGTTTGGAGATGCCAACATCAACAGAGCGGGTATTCAGCGTAAATTGCTCCACACAAAACAGTGACGTCGCCGCTAGCCGTATCGCCACCGCCGGAATAGAGACACCGCCGTCAAGAATCGAGTATTTAATCTCCCCGCCCCATGCCTGAAGGTTGGAGTTTGGCAACGACAGATAATAGGCGCCCAAATCGACATCATAGGGCAACCCTTTTTGCAGGTAGAGCTTGGGCACTGCCAGCGCCTTAAGCGACTCGCCACTGGTCGCCTTTCTCCAAACCGCCTCATGCTCAGGGATGATCTCTGTCACCACCATCGATACCCCTAGATCAATGCCGGTTATCCCCAGCGGTGCAGACGACGCCCCTGCCTTGTAGCTAAAGGCCGCTGTCAGATCTTCAGTAATCACCTCAAACTCACTTTGCGACAAGGTATTAACACCATCAATACTCGCCGCCATGCCAGCGCCCCACCAGCCACTCAATAGAATTGCCGTCAATACTCGTCTCATTTAAAACGTCCTCTCAGATCTATGGTCTTTCACAAACTGCTGCGTTAAGCTGCCCTGCACCATGCCACATTCACACCATCAGGGAGAACAGCGTCAATGAACTATTTCAAGGACAACACAGACTCTATCGGCAATACCCCGCTAATCCGTATTAATCGAGTACTTGGCACCACCACGGCCACAGTACTCGCCAAGATCGAGGGGCGCAATCCCGCCTACTCGGTGAAGTGCCGCATCGGCGCAGCCATGATCTGGGATGCCGAAAAACGCGGAACATTAAAAGCCGGCATGCACATTGTTGAACCCACCAGCGGCAATACCGGCATTGCCCTGGCATTTGTCGCCGCCGCACGGGGCTACCCCATCACACTGACCATGCCCGAAACCATGAGCATCGAGCGGCGCAAGGTGATGAAAGCGCTAGGGGCCAACCTGCTACTGACCGAAGGGGCCAAGGGGATGCCCGGCGCCATTGCCAAGGCTGAAGAGCTACAGGCGCAAGACCCTAGCCTCTATTTTATGCCGCAGCAGTTTAACAACCCCGCCAATCCGGCCATCCATGAAACCACCACCGGGCCTGAGATCTGGAACGATACCGATGGCCAAGTGGATGTCATTATCGCCGGAGTGGGAACCGGGGGTACCATCACGGGAGTCTCACGCTACCTCAAAAAAAGTAAAGGCCGAGCTATCACCGCCGTCGCCGTTGAGCCAGAGGCCAGCCCGGTAATCTCGCAAACCATGGCGGGGGAAGCGCTTCAACCATCACCCCATAAAATTCAGGGCATTGGTGCCGGTTTTATCCCCGGCAACCTGGACCTGGAGCTGATCGACCGTGTTGAACGGATCAATAATGATGAGGCGATTGAGATGGCACGCCGCCTGGCCGCCGAAGAGGGCATTCTCTGTGGCATCTCCAGCGGGGCCGCCATGGTCGCCGCCAAACGGCTCGCCAACGACCCTGACTTTGCTGGCAAAGTCATCGTGGTCATCCTGCCCGACTCAGGGGAGCGTTACCTCTCCTCCATCCTGTTTGAGGATATCCCGGCATAGCAATTAATGTGCAACAGGCAATAAAAAAGGCCGGGACAATCCCGGCCTTTTTTATTTAGCTCACTACTCAACCACTCACTTGGCGTGGCGCACCAGCGGCTGAATCATCGCCCACGACTCTGCAAACATCGGTGCCGCCTCTTCTACAATGGCCTCCAGCACCGACTCATCCAGCGCCGTCAGCTCCCACGCCAGCGGGTCGACCTGTGGCAACGGGCCATCATAATCAGCAGGCAGCTCCGCACGACTGGCAATCACTGTAGCAAGATGCACAATCGCCGCATCCAGCCGCGCCTCATCCGCCGCCGCGATGTTATGGTGACACCCCACCGTTTCACACAGTACCAGTGGCAGTTTCCACTGTTCCAGCAGCACCCTGCCAACCTCAGCGTGGTAACACCCGATCACCTCCTGCTCAGCCTCGTGCAGCGTCTCATGGCCATCGCTGGCACGCTGTAACGCAAGACGCGCCAGATCGGGGACTCGACTCATCATGACCAGCTGGCCAATATCGTGCAGCATCCCGGCCACAAACAGCCGTTCGCTGTGCAGCACATGGCAGCGGTTAGCAATCAACCTCGCCAGTACCGCGCAATAGACGTTGTGACGCCAAAAGACCGCCATATTGGTCAGCTCAACCGGAATATTGGTAAACGTACGTACCGCCGAGAGTGCCAGCACCAGATAGCGCAACTCACGCTCACCAATAATCATGATCGCACGCGAGATGGTACTGATATTGGATGGAAAGTTATAAAACTAACTATTGGCCAACCGCAGCAGCTGCGCGGTAAGCGCCGTATCACGGCTGATCACCTTGCCAATCGCCGCCGCCGATGAGCGTGGATCATCGACCATTTCATTCACTCGGACACACACTTCGGGCAATGAGGCGAGCTTGCCAACCCCTTTTACAAGTTCACGTGCTTCGATGGGCATACTGTTTCTCCTGAGCCAGATGCCAACTCCATTTGTCATTCACTTGTTGGGTATCGGCCACTGGCCGGAATCTTTGACCCCTTATTCAGCGACCGGTTTCACCAGGCCGGCAACTGTTTTGGCGCGACTGCGCGCCTCACTGACACTGCTGGCCGAGGCCAACGCTACACCCATGCGGCGACGCTCAAACGATTC